>DLQV01000168.1:3859-5420 GCA_002474415.1 Lachnospiraceae bacterium UBA7598 | reverse complement strand
TTTGCAAGAGAAGAGGACAAAACGTATCCGGCAGCTGAGCAGGTGAATCCGGGAGCTATGCGGGGAACCGCGGTGCACCGGGTGATGGAATGCCTGGATTTTGCTGCGATTGCAGATTTGGACACAACAAATCCGGCAGCAGTTTCTGCATTTGTGAAGCAGGAACTGGATCGGATGCTGGCAAATGGACAACTGCCGGAGGAATGGTATGCGCTTGTTATTCCGGAAATGATCGAAGCGTTTGTGAAAAGTCCGATTGCTCCCCGGATGGCAGCCGCAGCTGTGCGCGGGGATCTGTACCGGGAGAGACCGTTTGTGATGCAGCATCAGCTGGAGACGTCCGGGGCAACCGTGCTGGTACAGGGAATTATTGACGTTTTCTGGATGGAGAATGATCATATCATTCTGTTGGATTACAAGACGGACCGGGTAAAACAGGCGCAGGAACTGGTTATGCGTTATCAGACACAGCTTCATCTGTATGCGGATGCATTGAGCCGTGTATTTTCTACGGATACAAAAAAAATGGTGGCGGAAGAAAAACTCATCTATTCGTTCCGCCTGAAGGAGGTTGTCTCATTATGAGTCGAATTGTACTTGCCTCCGCATCACCGCGGAGAAAAGAACTGCTCGAACAGATCGGACTGGAATTTGAGATCTGTCCGGCGAAAGGAGAGGAAGTGATTACCGCAGATACTGTGGATGGGGCAGTGTTAGAACTTTCCCGACAGAAAGCAGAAGAAGTTGCCGCAGGAATTCTTTCTTACAATGAAATTCATCCGGATCTGGTTACACCGCAGGATATTCTGGTGATTGGTGCCGATACGGTGGTTGCCTGTGATGGAAATATTCTCGGAAAACCGCGGGATGAGGCAGATGCAGCCCATATGCTTTCGATGCTCTCCGGACATACCCACAGTGTATATACCGGAGTAACGCTTGTATTTATTGATAAAAACGGCAGAACCGGGGAAACTTCATTTTATGAGAAAACAGATGTCTGCATGTACCCTTTGGATGAGCAGGAAATCCAGCGCTATATTGCGGGGGGAGAACCGATGGATAAGGCGGGAAGTTATGGAATTCAGGGACAGGCAGCAGCTTTTGTGAAGGAAATCCATGGCGATTATAACAACGTGGTAGGGCTTCCGGTGGGGCGGTTATATCAGGAACTGAAAAAACTGGGAGTCATGGAGTGGAATTAAGGGATTGTCACGGAGAAATTCCTTCGCTATAATCTATAATATAGAAAGTGATTTGCAGGGAGGAAAAAGGTATGAACGAATACGATGAGGAGATTTTACATTATTTTCTGGAGCATCAGACACAGCTTTTCCCGGAAGTAGTAGCAGAAAGTCCGGAAGAAGCAGAAGAATTTCTCGAAGACTGCATGGCGGTAGTCTGTAAAAATATAAAAGAAGTACGGGATTATTTTGATGACGCCGGGATGGATGTCGCCGGAATGAGCGAGGAAGAACTGCTAGAGGCAAGCGAGGTATTTGCAATCCCGGATGGACGTTTCCTTGTAGTAGAAGGATAAAACAGTATGAAAAAAAAGAGG
>DLQV01000168.1:433-3828 GCA_002474415.1 Lachnospiraceae bacterium UBA7598 | reverse complement strand
AAACTGGCGGGGATTCTTCTTATCGCAGCACTGACAGCACCGGTGCTTGGCGGCTGTAAAGTTGGAAATACACAGGTACGCTTATCGGCAGGGCAGCTGAAAAACCATAAGAATATTTTGCGGATTAATGATCGTAAATATGATATCCGCTATGCAAAGTTATATCTGTGCAATTACCGCAATCTGTATGGAAAGGCATACGGGACGGATCTGTGGGATTCCTATGATGCAGATTTGGAGCAGTATGTCAAGGATGTAACGATTCAGGAACTGACGCATATCGCATGTATGGACATTCTGGCAGAAAATCAGGGAATGCATCTGAGTGGGCAGGAAAAGAAACAGGCAGATTGTGCAGCAAAAGAATATTACCGGTCACTCACCGGAGAAGAAAAATCCTTTATCAATCTGTATGAGAGGGAAATCCGTACAGCGTACGAGGAATATGCGCTGGCAGAAAAGCTGTATCAGGCGTTGACACAGGGAACGGATGAAGAAGTAAGCGATGATGAGGCGAGAGTAATACGGGTACAACAGATTTATGTCAAAGAAAAAGAAGCATTGCAGGCGGTGCAGGAAAATCTTGCATCGGGAGATGATTTTGCTTCCGTAGCGAGTGCCTACAATCAGTCGAAAGAGTTTGAGCGGACCATTGCGCGCGGAGTCTATCCACAGGACATGGAAGAGATTGTCTTTAATCTGGATGAGGGAGAATGTTCCGATGTGATTGCGGCGGATAACGGATACTATATCATTCGCTGCCTGAGTAAATTTGAAAAAGATCTGACGGAGGAAAACAAAGAAAAAATCCGTATCAAACGGAAAAAAGAACGTTTTGAGAATGAATATCAGACGTTTGTGAAAAATTCCACGTTTCGTTTAAACAATAATCTGTGGGAGAAAGTAACGTTAAAAGATGTGCCGGGTATTGAGACAGATTCATTTTTCACTGTTTATGATAAATATTTTACAACGGGAGAAAATACAGAGACAACATGAAATGGGAATTTGATTTTTTATATGCACTGCAGAAGATTCATCAGCCGGTTCTTGACCATATTATGATGGGACTCTCCACGATAGGAAATGCCGGTATTTTCTGGATTGTACTTGGTCTGGTGCTTTGTATTCCGAAGAAATACCGCAAAATCGGAATACAGATGGTGATATCCATGGCAATCACGTTTATCATTGGAAATCTGATCCTGAAAAATCTGATTGCAAGACCAAGACCCTGCTGGCTGGATACACAGATTGTCCTGCTGATAAAAAATCCAAAGGATTATTCCTTTCCGTCCGGGCATTCCATGAACGGATTTGCAGCTTCTGTTGCACTTTTGTGTAATGATAAAAAGCTTGGAATTCCGGCAGTGATTCTGGCATCTTTGATTGCGTTTTCCAGACTGTACCATTTTGTTCATTTTCCAACCGATGTAATGGTGGGAATTTTGATCGGTACGACCGTTGCCATTCTGGTGCATGTGATTTATCTGAAATGGAGCCGCAGACATGTTTCATAATTTTTTAATATTATAGCAGTAAAAAACTCCGAAGCATGCAGCCTCGGAGTTTTTCATACTATTTTTATTTGGTTAACAGTAACATGATATCGTTGCTTCGCTTTACGAATTTGGTCATAGCCTCTGCGGACAATGGCTGGTTGGAAAGCATAGCCAGATCATAGAGCTGTTCTGCAAACATGCCGGCATGTTCGGAATCTTTGTGTTCGAATAAGTATTTTACCAGAGCGTTGTTTGCATTTAAAGTCAGTGTCTGATCAGCTGCGAACATGTTTGGATCCATACCGCCCATACCGCCGGCTGCGTACATCTTCATCATATCCTGCATACGTCTGCCCTGCTCGGAGAGTGTGAGGATAGAGGCAACATCGGCATCTTTTAAGCTTTCTACTTTTACGGTGAGCTTATCGTTGTTCAGTGTCTTTTTGAACAGATCAGAAAGGGTATTGGTTTCCTCGGTCAGATCTGCTGCATCATCAGACTTTAAGGCATCTGTGACATCCGCATCAATGCGCTTGAACTGATAGTGCTCGTTGCGCTGCTCTAACTGTGTGATGAAGGAAGTATCGATATTGTGGTCGAGGATTACGGCATTCATGCCCTGCTCCTTGAACATCTTGATGTACTGTCCCTGCTGTGCCTTGTCCGTTACATAGTAAATTGTGCTGCGTTCCGGCTCTTTTTCTTCCTCTTTTGCATCGTCGGACTTGGATTCTTTCGTCTTTGCATCTTCGGTCGTATTTTCGTCGTCTTTCTTTTCGTCCTCAACAGGAACGAGAAGTTCCGGAAGTGTCTGATACTTGTCATTGATATCCTTAAAGAGGATATAATCATTCATCTTGTCACAGAACTTTGTATCTTTTAAGCAGCCGTATTTGATAAATGGGCTGATATCATCCCAGTATTTTTCGTAGTTTTCTTTTTCTGTCTTGCACATACCGATGAGTTTGTCAGCTACTTTCTTCGTGATGTACTCGGAAATTTTCTTGACAAAACCGTCATTCTGAAGTGCAGAACGGGATACGTTCAGCGGCAGATCCGGACAGTCGATGACACCCTTTAAGAGCATTAAGAATTCCGGAATAACTTCTTTGATATTATCTGCGATAAATACCTGATTGTTGTACAGTTTGATGGTTCCTTCAATGGAATCATACTCGGTATTGATCTTCGGGAAGTAGAGGATACCTTTTAAGTTGAACGGGTAATCCATATTCAGATGGATCCAGAACAGAGGCTCCTTGTAATCCATAAATACCTTGCGGTAAAATTCCTTGTAATCCTCATCGGTACATTCACTTGGATTTTTGGTCCAGAGAGGGTTGGTATCGTTGAGTGGTACCGGACGTTTTACGATCTTTACTTTGTCCTTGGCCGGGGAAACTTCTACGACTTCTTTTTCGCCCTTGTCGTTTTCTTTTTCCTCAGTCTTAGCCTCTTCGTGGATTTCTTCAATTACTTTATCAGTATCTTTTACATCTTCCTTGTCGATCGTTTCATATTCTTCCGGGGCATTGGCCTTGGAAAGATAGATCTCAGTTGGCATGAAAGAACAGTATTTTTCAATGACTTCTCTTGCACGGTATTCGTTTGCAAACTCCAGGCAGTCCTCATTTAAGAACAGTGTAATTTCTGTACCAACGGTTGTTTTGTCTCCGTCTTTCATATCAAATTCGGTACCACCATCGCAGGACCAGTGAACAGCGGTTGCACCTTCTTTATAAGAAAGGGTATCAATCGTTACTTCATCCGCAACCATAAATGCAGAGTAAAAACCAAGTCCGAAGTGACCGATGATCTGATCGTCATTGGATTTGTCTTTGTATTTCTCGATGAAATCTGTTGCACCGGAAAATGCAATCTGGTTGATATATT
>DLQV01000168.1:194-393 GCA_002474415.1 Lachnospiraceae bacterium UBA7598 | reverse complement strand
ACTTCATCGGCAGTCATTCCAAGACCGTTATCGATAAATTTTAAGGTTTTTTCTTCCGGATTTACAATGACCTGAATCTTTGCTTTATAATCAGCAGGAAGGGAATATTCTCCCATCATGTCCAGTTTCTTTAATTTGGTAATCGCATCGCAGCCGTTAGAAATCAACTCACGATAGAAGATATCATGATCTGAATATA
>DLQV01000168.1:0-180 GCA_002474415.1 Lachnospiraceae bacterium UBA7598 | reverse complement strand
GAGTTTTTAATAATTGGAAACAGGTTGTCGCTGTCGATGGATAATGATCCGTGTTTATTTGCCATATGTTATACATCTCCTTTGTTTTTCATTCACAAATGTTCGCTAATGAAAATGATAAAACCAGTTTTGTAAAAAGTCAATAGAAAATCAGCACTCTTTTTAAATGAGTGCTAACAA
>DLQV01000160.1:5602-8841 GCA_002474415.1 Lachnospiraceae bacterium UBA7598 | reverse complement strand
GTGAGACAAAAGTGAGACAAATATCCCCACTTTTTTCATTTTTTCATTTTATTTTGGTATTTTAAGGATTGCAGTGGTTCCCTCCCCCGGCCTGCTCTGATACGTCAGGCTTCCGTGGCACAGCTCTTTCACACGCTGTCCTACATTTTCAATCCCCACATGGTTTTTCCCATCCCCTGCTCTTGCTTTCGTCGGATCAAAGCCTACACCGTCATCTTCCACCCGGACTTCAAAGTGATTCGGATACTCCCGTGCTGCAATCACTACGGTTCCTTTTCTGTGTATCCCATGTTTGATGGCATTTTCCACAATTGGCTGTACCGTCAGGACCGGCAGGGAAAAATCCACTGTCTCGATGTCAAAAATAATTTCCAGTTCCTCGCCAAAACGCATTTTTTCGAGTGCCAGATAGTTTTCCACATGTTCCAGTTCCTGTTTAAACGGCACAGGTTCTTTTGTTTTTAATGCGTTCATATTTCCCCTGAGGTATTCCGCAAAAGCAATGGTAACCTTCTTTGCCTCAAGCGGCTGCTTTTCACACAGCTGGGCAATTGCCGTAAGGGAATTGTACAAAAAGTGCGGTTGAATCTGGGAAAGCATGATATCCTGCTGCATTCTGCTGATTTCTTTTTCCTGCTGTGCGATATGGCTCTGCTGCTGAAGCAGCATGTCTTTCTGTTCCATCTGTTCCCTGTTTTTTTCGATCTGCCATGCTAAAAATATAAACAACATGGATGCTGCAATGGAGATATTTAACAGTGCAATTCCATAATGAAAGGTCTGAAAAATTCCGGCGGCAATCGGAAGGATCAGATAGGACATCAAAGACCAGAACATTTGTTTTTCAAAGCATTTTCTATTTATAAGCATCATCATAAGATCCAGTATAATATTGGCAAACCCGACGATCATAAGCAGAAAATATGAATCCGAGCGATGGTAAAAGTTGTTCGCATCGAAATAATAAAACATTCCGGTAAACAGATTGGATACTACCATGACAATTCCAAGCAGACCAACCATATAAACCGCCCACTGCCAGGTATTGACCGGAAAATCCCCTTTATCTTCAATCCTGCTGATCACATAGTCCGTGTATTCAATTGATAATATATAGGTCAGAACAAATACAAAAAAATTACTGATCCGCACCATATAATAACCGGTTGGTCCCGGATAACCGCGAAAGCCCCATGCCAGCGCATCCATCACCAGCAGCCCTGCCGTTGTAAATTCCATCCGGATAACCATTCTGTCTGCTTTCTGGGTATGTCCAATCCACATGGCGATTGCGGCAATCACACAAAATACAGCTCCCCATACTTCCAGCGAAATATGAAAATATTGTGTCATATTCATAGATACATTCCTGCCTTATATTGCCCTCTGCGGTGCTTTCTTTTCCTGATTTTCCATCACCGGTGCTTCTTTGCTGTGTTTCTGCTCCATCTTCATTTCTTTTTGTTCCTGAATTCTTTTTTTCATTCCCTGGATTTCATGGTTTAACTCCCCGTATACTTTCTGGCTGGTAAAATGATTGGAAAACATAAAACTGAGTTCCTTTGGCGTCCCCTCCATCAGGTTGCGGAATGCATCCGTATCCCGCATGGTATCTTCAATCTGTCCGATCGTTTTTTGTGCATCCGGCTGTTTTTTTATGTAATTCATTTCTTTGGTGATATCTTTTCCCAATGCACTTTTTATAACGATTGCACTGGCACATTCCGCTTGCAGAATATCTAAAACCAGATTCGTATCCGCGGTTTTTTCATTCTGTGCTTCCTGCTCCCGGAGTTTCTGGCGTGCTTCCTGCCCACGCTGTCCCATCTCTGCCAGATTGGCCTGCCCCTGGTAGAGTTCTTTGTTTTCTTTATACAGAGGCTCTTCTTTTAATTTATCCAGAAGTTCCGTGTTTCCACTCTTTTCCAGCCGCTCCATCTGCTGCTTTAATTCCAGACCGCTTTCGATGGCGTTTTCATCCAGATACTTTGACGCCGAAAAACGTTCCGATATTTTTTTTAATTCCATCGCAATTTCCGCAGCGCTTTTTTCTGTATCCGGCTCCGGCTCTCTCTCCGCTTTCTGTTCCGGTTCCGGCTCCGGCTCTCTCTCTGCTTTCTGTTCCGGCTCTCTCTCCGCTTTCTGCTCCGGTTCTGCGATATTCTTTTCTTCTGCTGCTTTTTCCGGGTTCTTCTCCTGTTCCGGTTCCGGCTCTTTTTCTTCTGCCATTTCCTTCTTTTCGGGTTCTTCCAGTTTCACCACTTTGGTTTTTTTTATTTTCTCATTTAATTTTTTTGCTTCCTGTAAATTTCTGCGCTGCTCATCCTTATAAGCTTCATTTGCTCTGTCCGCAATCTCCCGTGCTACATTTCTTGCCCTGCTGTTTCTCCACCTTCTTGTAAGAAAATTTTCTGTTTCCGAAAGATTTCCTTTTGTCAGGGTTTCAAAATCTTCCTGCAGGCTTTCCATGGCTTTCCGTTCTTTCCCCTGTATATTATCAGAGATCGTAATCGGATTTTTCGTCACAACCTCCAGAGATACCACGCCTTCGTCATTGACACAGACTTTTTGTAAAAACGGCTTATCATCTGACACAATAAACAGCCGCCCTTCTTTTGCTGCCTTTAAATTATCCGCATCAAGATCCATTCCGTTTTTTTCGCTCTCCTGCTTTGCAGACGAAATATCCATTTTGTCTCTGATTCTTTTATAAAAAGGCTTGTCATAATTATAATAAAGCGTATAAAATTTGATATCTTTTTTCTTTTTTTTGTCATCAAACAGCAATTCCGCCAGTTGCTCTTCCAGTGTTTTTTGCGATTTTTTCTTTTTTTCGTCTAATTCATTTTCTGCTGGCATAAAAACTCTCCTCTCATCAAAATGTTACCGCTTACAGGTATCCTTGCGAACAGTAACTTCAAAACATCTGTGCCCAGCTATACTGTGCCATATATTCGCCTCCGTCCATAAAGACTTTGGCACGGTCCTGCTGGTCAAAATAGTCACAGGAAACTTTTTTAACATCCAGCGCCAATGTATTATACTGCCGGATAACCACATCTCCCATTCCATTTGCTTCAAGATCCGACATCAATGTTGCGATCAGTTTCTGCATATACCGCGTCTGCTTGATATCATACGGTTCATCTTCAAACAAAATTCCTGCTATTTCCCGGACCGAGCAGCGTGAACCGGCCCGGTGAACCAGATAAGCCAGAATTTCTTTGCATTTTGTCCGG
>DLQV01000160.1:0-5566 GCA_002474415.1 Lachnospiraceae bacterium UBA7598 | reverse complement strand
CCGGTGAAAATGCACCGGCACACCATTTTGATCAAAAACTTCAAAATTTCCATAACAGCGGATCGTACATTCCGCTTCACTTTTTTCTTCTTTCTGATACCGGAAATACGGTATTTCCCTGCGTATTTTTTCTGCCGTGACGGGTTTTGTAATATAGCCGCTCACATGAAGTTGCAGTGCCTCCAACGCATAATCATCATATGCAGTGATAAAAAATAGATTCAGTTCTGGCTCCAGCTGCATGCATTTTTCCGCAAATACCGTTCCCTGCATCTCAGGCATCCGGATATCGGAAAACAAAACATCGCATGGTTTCTGCTTCAAAGCTTCCAGACATTCCAACGGATTTTTGAATGCTTCTGTTTCGGCATCCGGCCATACTTCCTGAATTGCTTCTACCAGCATTTCCAGGGCAAGAGTTTCATCATCAACAGCATATATTCTCATCTTTGTGTCCTCTTTTCCTCAGGCGAGATTTTTTCGGATTACCAGTATGTTTTTTCCATCTTCATAACGGTAACTTACATCATCCATGTTCTTTTTTACAAGCAGAATGCCAAGTCCGCCTTCCCTCTCCTCCAGCGCATCCACAGAAGTATCTGCTTCCTGCCTTTTTAACGGGTCAAACGGCTTGCCATGATCCAGAAATGAAATGATGACCTGCAACGGATCTTCTGTCACTTCACAGAGAATCGCCGCTTCTCCGATTTCCGGGCGGTATGCATAATTTACAATATTCACAAAAATTTCCTCCACCGCAAGTTCAATCTGAAACTGTATTTTCATCGGACAGTTTATCTCTTCTAACTGTCCTGTGACAAATTCCTGCACGTGCGGCAGTTCTTCTATTGTCGCCGGTACAACCAATTCCCTCATTTTTTGCTCCCTTCTTTTCCATAAACTTTCCGGATAATTTTAAAATAATGTCATCCTTCGTTACGGTCACATAATATATTTTGTAGTATACATGAGTAAGTGAGACAAAAGTGAGACAAATCAGCGTTTTTTATAAATTTGCTGTTTTATTTTTTCATATCTTACAGATCACTCTTTTGTTCTTGGTTTCTTCCCAGCTGCCAGAATGCCACGGCGCTTGCCGCCGCTACATTGAGTGAATCCACGCCATGCGACATCGGAATACAGACCGTATAATCGCAGTCCGCAATCGTATGTCCTGCCAGACCATCCCCTTCCGTCCCAAGCACGACAGCCAGCTTTTCTTCCGCAGCCAGTGCCGGATCATCAATTCCAACCGAATCCCCGGAAAGTGCCATGGCTGCCACACGAAATCCCATTCGGTGCAAATGGTCAATATCCGCTCCTGCCGCCTGGCCGGGTGGATTTTTCACCCCGTTTTCCATCTGCAGGTATGTCCACGGAATCTGAAATACGGTTCCCATGCTCACTCGGATGGCGCGCCGGTACAGCGGATCACTGCATCCCGGCGTCAGAAGCACCGCATCCATACGAAGCGCAGCCGCCGAACGGAAAATAGCACCGACGTTGGTTGGATTTACCACGTTTTCGAGTACTGCAATGCGTGTGGCTCCGGCACAAATCGCCTCCGGTTCCTGCAGTTTCGGCCGGTACATGGCACAAAGTGCCCCTCTGGTCAGAGCAAAACCGGTCAGCTTTGTCAGTACATCAAATTCTGCCGTATACACCGGAATATCCCCGCATCTTTCGATAATTTCTTTTGCTTCTCCCTGGGCATGTTTTGTTTCCATAAGCAAAGACACCGGTATGCATCCCGCATCCAGTGCCCGCTCAATCACCTTTGGACTTTCGGCAATAAACATCCCCTCTTCCGGATGTGCACGGTTTAACAGTTGATTTTCCGTCAGCCGCGCGTACACATCCAGCTCCGGTGCCATAAAATCCGTAATTTCTATAATATTTCCCATATCTGCACCTGCCTTTTGTTCAACTTTTTCCATTATCCCAAAATAGCGGTGCTTTTTCAAGTCTATTCGTAGTCTTTTACATTGCTGCTGTCCACTTTCTCAAATGGAACCCATACATACAGTCCATCTTTGGTTGCTCCATCCAGCTTTGTCACATCTGAACCGTTTACAACTGCAATTGCTGTCTCTACAGCCATTTTTCCCTGTCCTGCACCTGACTGGTACACAGTAAATGCCATATCGCCGGACTCGATTGCTGCACATCCACCGGCCGTTGCGTCAATTCCGAGAATCGGTATGTCATTTATTCCTGCCTCTTTGCACGCATCAACAATTCCCAATGCCATGGCATCGTTGTTACATGCCACAACATCACAGGGCTGTCCGGTCTTTAAGAAAAGTTCAAACATCTGTTGTGCGGTTGCCTGATCCCAGTCCGCATTATCCTCGAATACGTAATTGATTTTCTTGCCGGACGCATTCAGTGTATTTTTCAAGGCGCCTGTCCGCCCCTTTGTTCCGGAGTGATTTTTCGGACCCTTCAGGATGGCTACATTGATCTCATCTGAAGAGGAAAACTTATCAAGTATGTACTCTGCCTGATATTTTCCTGCCACTTTTTCATCAGAACCTACATACATATATTTCCCGGACTCCAAATAGGATTCATCCGGACAACTGTTATAAAAGATGATCGGAATTTCGTCCGCCAGTGATTCCAGTTCCAGTGCCGTATCTGCATTTACCGGTCCACACAGGATCACATCATACTTTTCTTTTGCTGCCTGTTTGATATGTGCTACCTGACTCTCCATGGAGCCTTCCTCATCAAACACATCAAGCGTTGCTCCTTTTTCTTTTGCCGTCTTTTTTGCCTGTTCCACGATCGTGTTACGGAAATCATCGGTCTGTGACAGAGATAACATGATCTTTATTCCATCTCCGCTGCCGGATTTTTTCCCGGTGCTTCCACATCCTGCCATACAGCCCACGAGCAGCAAGGCACATATCATACAACTGATTATTTTCTTCATGACATTTTCCCCCCTATATCTGAAACTGCTTGACCTGATCTGCCAGCTGATCTGCAGATTCTGCCAGATTTCCGGCTTCCTCTTCGACCTGTTCACTATTCTTAGAAATACTCTTTGCCTGTTCGAGCATGGATTCTGAAGTTGCAAGAATTTCATCGGAACTTGCTGCCTGTTCCTCAGAAATTGCCGCAACATTCGTTGCCACCTGATCAACCTTATTGATCTTTTCAACCACACCCTCAATCAGGCTGCTTGTCTCCTGAATATTCTGGAAAATCTGATCAAACGTATCCACTGCCGTATGAATCAGATCTGCACTGTTTTCGATATCGCCTGCACTGCTTCCGGCCTGTTTGACAGCGTCATCCACAAGTCCATTGATCTCATTGATCAGGGAAGTGATATGTGCTACCGACTCCGCACTGTTCTTTGCCAGTACGCCAATCTGTGAAGCAACTACCGCAAATCCACGTCCTGCTTCTCCTGCACGTGCAGCTTCAATGGATGCATTTAAGGACAGAAGATTTGTCTCTTCCGCAATATCTCCAATCAGTTTGATGATATCTACAATTTCTCCGGAAGCGGTACCCACTTTGTTGACTGCCTCTTCCAGATTATGGATCGAAATTTCAATATTATGCAGTGCACTTCCAACACTCTCCATGTCTGCTTTTCCTTTTTCAGACACTTCCACCGTGGTGCGCATTTTATTTTCTACTTTATCACTGTCCTCTTTGGTATCTGCTACAACACCGGCAAGTTCTGTCGCATTCTGTGCGATTTCATTGACAGAAACCGACAGCTGATCAACGGTTGCATTCAGCTCCGACATGGACTGTGACTGGATATTTGCAGCAGAATTCATTTCACCCGAAACTTTCTTGCTTGATCCCGCCTGTTTTTCCAGACGGTCGGAGACATGTCCCATCTGCCGGATCATTTCCTTCATTGATGCAATAAAATGTTCCACGCTGCGCCCCATCACAGCAATCTCATCATTTCCTTTCACCTTCATGGATACGGTAAAGTCACCGGATGCCATGCTGGTAATTACCCTTGTCATCTCCTTCACCGGACGAATCACCACATGCGTCACACGTTCGATCAGAACACATAATACAAGGATCGAAATAATGCTGAAAATGATCATAAGATTCCTCAATCCTACCAGATCCGCAAGTACAACATTCGTAGGAACATAGGAAACCAGCAGCCAGTTGGTTCCATTTACTTCCTTAAATACTGTCATATTTCCATCGAGTGTACAGAAATCATATGATTTGCCGGAAACCTTTTTCTCCACATCTTTATAAAATGCACTCTGTCCGTCTGCCCCCAGTGTCTTGGAAATCAGATCGGAATCCCTGCTTGCAAGGATCACGCTGCTGTCCTTGTCCACAAGAAATGCCTCTGCATCGTGCATTTCGATAAAAGAATTTACAATCACGGAAATACGGTCCAATGTCATATCGGCTGATATGACGCGAACCGAATCAGAGCCATCATTTAAAAGGCCTGATGCGCTGATGACATTGGTTCCATCTGCATTCTGATGTGCAGATCCTACCGCCATATTAACCCTTGTCAGTCCTTCCTGATACCACACGCTTTCTTTTGGATCCGACTCCTGCGTTTTGGAATCCGCTCCTTTCCAAAAGTTTCCATCGGCATCTGCAATACACAGTCCGTCCGGATAATTATCACTGTATCCACAGGAAGCATCCAGAATTGACTGCAGCTGTTTTTCATCCGGGTGCAGCTTTTCAATCATGTTCTTTGCCATCTGCATGGATGCCAGATTTTCATCCAGCCATGATTCAATCTTGGATGACTGATTGCCTACCGAAGATTCCAGTAAATTTTTGGAATAGTTCTCGATGATTCCGGATGATACGTGATATGCAGTAAACACCAGAATCAATATAATGGCAATCACTACCGGGATGATAATCCCTAATAATTTTGCTTTAATAGAAATATTTCCTTTCTTTTTCACAAGCAGTTCCCTCCCTCTCTTGCTTCTGTTTCTATTATTATAATTTTTTCTTTTTGTGTCGTCAATATTTGGCAAATCATTTAAAAATTCTCCACTCTTTTGGCTATATACACAAAATGAGAGAGACCTTTCGGCCCCTCTCAAATTAAGAAGAAAAAATTGAAGTATGTAAAACAAAAATTTGATATTGTCAATTGAAAACGTCCGGATACTACTTCTGTACGTTAAATGCTCCCATACCCGGATAAACAGCTGCTGCGCCAAGTTCTTCCTCTATGCGGAGTAACTGGTTGTATTTTGCCACACGCTCTGTTCTGCTCGGTGCACCGGTCTTGATCTGACAGGTATTTAATGCGACAGCTAAATCTGCAATTGTGGTATCTTCTGTCTCCCCGGAACGGTGAGAAGAAATAGCTGTGTATCCGGCTTTGTGCGCCATCTTGATTGCCTCTAATGTCTCAGAGACGGAACCGATCTGGTTTAACTTAATCAGAATGGAATTTCCGCAGCCAAGGCGGATTCCCTTTGCCAGACGCTCGGTATTGGTAACGAAAAGATCATCACCGACAAGCTGTACTTTATCACCAAGCTCAGCGGTAAGCTTCTGCCATCCTTCCCAGTCCTCTTCATCC
>DLQV01000104.1:5868-7797 GCA_002474415.1 Lachnospiraceae bacterium UBA7598 | reverse complement strand
TCTTTCACCAACACCTATGCCCCTGTTGACGTTTTGCGCCAGCTCTATTCCGAGGCAATGGCACCGGAAGAAATCGTTGCACTTTCCGTTGGAACCAGAAGTGACTGCCTTCCTCCGGAAACCTTACAACTCCTTTTCCAGCTGAATCAGGAAAAACCGGTATGGGTAGAACTTGGCCTGCAAAGTATTCATGAAAAAACCCTTTCTGCCATGAATACACACACGACGGTCGCACAGTTTGATACCGCAGTATCTGCACTTCATGCCCGTGGAATCTCTGTGATTGCACATGTCATTTTAGGCCTTCCCGGTGAAACCAAAGAAATGATGAAAGCCACTGTCCGGCATGTCGCTGCACTTCCGATTTCCGGGATCAAGCTACAGCTTCTGCATGTGCTGCGCGGCACAGCATTGGCAGATCTGTATCAGCTTCATCCGTTCCCAATGATGGAACTCAATGAATACTGCGATTTTGTAATTGACTGTCTGCAACTGCTTCCCCCAGATATGGTCATTCACCGTCTTACCGGAGATGGTCCACGCAGTCTTTTAATTGCCCCGTCCTGGAGCACCGACAAAAAACGCATTTTAAATACGATTCATCACCGTCTCAAAGAGCGTGATACCAGACAAGGAGAACTTTATCATGGCTGAACCATTTACAATCTATAAACTTACAATTCTGTATATGCTGAGCAAAGCGGGATTTCCTCTTTCCAACACCCAGATTTCCAATTTCTTTCTAGAACAGGAATATACCGACTATTTCCGTGTTCAGGAAGTCATTGGCGACTTAGTCGATGCCAATCTGATCCATGCAGAATCCACACACAGCAACACGCAGTACACTCTGACTGCTGCTGGAAAAGAAACACTCGGATTTTTCAAAGATAAATTAAATGATGGAATTGAAAATGATGTCCAGGGATTTTTTGAAAAGAATAAATTAGAATTCCGACAGGAAAATTCCATTCTGGCTGATTACTATAAGACAACCAATCAGAAATATGCGGTGCGCTGCCAGGTACGGTCCGACAGCAATCCCTTAATTGATCTGACACTTTGTGTCACTACAAAAGAACAGGCAGAAGCCATCTGCAATAACTGGAAAAAGAAAAGTGAAGATGTATACGCTGTACTGATGGACACGCTGCTGCAATAAGCCAGCGTGTCATTTTTTCTTCTTCTGTACGCTGTATCCAAATTTGCCAAGCTTTTTTCCCAACGCAAAATATTCTCCGTGAGAATACATGATAAGTCCGGTTCCGTTGATGTCAAATTTCCCTGTTTCATCCAGATACGCATCATCCACGGTTACACCAAGCACTTCCGCCACAAACATCGTATGGCTGCCCAGTGGATGGCTCTCCACCACCCTGCAGGCAATATTTACAGGACTTTCCGCGATTGCCGGAACCTTCACATGCTCCACTGCCATCGGAGTAAGCCCCGTCTTTTTAAATTTATCCACGTCTCTTCCGCTGACCACGCCGCAGTAATCACAGGCTTTTGCCAGTTTTTCATTGGTCAGGTTAATCACAAATTCTCCGGTTTTCTCTATGATCTCATAAGTATAACGGGATGGGCGGACGGAAATGGAAACCATCGGTGGATTGGTGCAGACAGTTCCTACCCATGCCACGGTAATAATGTTTGGCCGATGATTCTGATCTGCCACGCTGACCATCACGGCCGGCACCGGATTTAACATATTTCCCGCTTTCCAACTCTGTTTTCCCATTTTTCCACTCCTTTTTGCCTGTTCCTGTTTTATGATCCTGTTATAATTTCAGATCCGGATTCTCCCGGATAATATCTGCGATCAGTTCACGCTCATCCATATGGTGCTTCACACCTTTGATCTCCTGATAATCTTCATGCCCTTTTCCTGCAAGGACGATAATATCGCCATCCTCGGCATGTTCCATG
>DLQV01000104.1:5647-5795 GCA_002474415.1 Lachnospiraceae bacterium UBA7598 | reverse complement strand
AGCGCCATCGGCTTTATGAACCCCGACCAGAATATCATTGATGATATCCATCGGCTCTTCGTTTCTTGGATTATCCGATGTGACAACCGTCAGATCTGCCAGTTTTGAAGATACCTCTCCCATCTCATAACGGCGAGATTTTGCACGG
>DLQV01000104.1:0-5620 GCA_002474415.1 Lachnospiraceae bacterium UBA7598 | reverse complement strand
ATCCAAACAGACACACCAGTCTGCCCGGCTCATACTCTTTTAACGTTGTTAACAGACTCTCCAGTGCCATGGCATTGTGCGCATAGTCAATCATCAACGTATATCGCTTTGTTACCGGTACAATCTCAATTCTTCCCTTGACACTTACATGAAGCATCGCTTTTTTGATTTCTTCAACGCTGACACCAAAATGATGACAGATTGCAATGGCGGTCAGGGAATTATACACAGAAAATTTTCCCGGGACATTGACTTCCACGTCAAAATCCATGGAACCTCCCACATGATATTTTACACCAAGTGCTCCATGCTCCTTCTTTAACTCTACGTTCTGTGCAATCAGATCATTTTCTGCTCCATAACCAAACGTCTCTACCGTACAGGTATGTCCCTGTAAAATGCCCTGCAGATGCTCGCTGTCCCCATTAAAGATTCCATGTCTGCACTGCTGGAACAAAAGACTCTTACAGTGCATATAATCTGCAAAATCCTTGTGTTCGTTCTCCCCGATATGATCCGGTTCGAGATTGGTAAACACACCGATGTCAAACACAAATCCGGATACGCGATGGAGCATCAGTGCCTGGGAAGAAACTTCCATCACGACAGCATCCAGACCTGCATCCACCATTTGTGCAAAGAGTTCCTGCACCCGGTAGGATTCCGGCGTTGTATTTGCAGAAGGAATACGCTTAGAACCAACAATTGATTCAATCGTACCGATCAGTCCGGTTTTGATTCCTGCAGACTCTAAAATAGAACGGACCATATACGTCGTCGTTGTTTTTCCTTTTGTTCCGGTAATGCCGATCGTCTTTAATTTTCTGGCCGGATGTCCAAAATATGCCGCAGACATACAGGCAAGTGCCAGACGGCTGTCCCCTACCTTGATGTATGTAATTCCATCTATCGGCGTTACATCCTTTTCTACGACAATGGCCGCTGCTCCCTTTGCTGCCACATCCGGAATAAACTCATGTGCATCACGCACACTCCCACTGATACACACAAAGACAGAACCTTTTTCAACCTTGCGGGAATCATATACCAGAGTCGTAATCTCTGTATCTTCACTTCCGGCAAGTACTTCATATTCCATTTCATTTACTAATTCTTTAATTTTCATTTAATTTTCCTCCCATATTCCGTGAAACACCTCCGTTGCCGGCCCTGTCATAAAAATATGATTGTTTTGTGGATCGTACTCAATGGTCAGGTCTCCACCCCGCAGATGTACCAGTACTTTATTTTCTGTCTTATGATTTAAGATACATGCCATGACCGTAGCACACGTTCCGGTACCACAGGCAAGTGTTTCTGCAGAACCGCGCTCCCATACCCGCATGGATGCCTCTGTCGGTGAAATAACGTGTACAAACTCTGTATTGGTCCGCTTCGGAAAACGTGGATGGTTCTCAAACATCGGACCATACTTTTCTAATTCAAAATGCTCGGTATCCTCCACAAAAATTACCGCATGTGGATTTCCCATCGACACGCAGGTCATGTTCCACTCTCTGCCATCTACTTCAATCGGCTCATCTACCACCTGCTCCCCAGATGCCTTTACCGGAATTAAATCTGGTTTTAATATTGGTTCTCCCATATCCACACGAACCAGTGAAACCTTGCCATCCGCAACCGTCAGCTGTAATGTTTTTACCCCGGCTCCGGTTTCAATCGTGATTTGCTTTTTATCTGTCATCTTGTGATCATATACATATTTTGCAACACAGCGGATTCCGTTTCCACACATTTCTGCTTCTGAACCATCCGCATTGTAAATCCGCATCCGAAAATCCGCAATATCGGATGGTCCAATGGTGATCAGACCATCCGATCCGATTCCGAAATGACGGTCACTCACTGCGATGGATACCTTTGCGGGATCTGCTATTTTTTCCTCAAATAAATTGACGTACACATAATCATTTCCACATCCATGCATTTTTGTAAACTTCATATGCCTGCTCTCCTTTTTCTTTCCTCTCACAATAATTCAAGTCTCTATCTTAATAGTATACCCGCACAATCCGTTATCCAAAACAACTACAGTGCTTTTTATATTGCAAATTGTGTGGAAACATAGTACACTGAACCTAATCATTTGCAATAGGAGATTTATACAATGCAAGAACTCTCACATTACGAAAAAACCGGTTATCTTCACGATGATTTCAAAATTTTTCATTTAAAAGACGAATCTATGCATCCCATTGACTTTCATTATCACGATTTTCATAAAATTCTGATTTTCCGTCAGGGAAATGTCTCTTATAGTGTAGAAGGACGCACGTATGACCTGATACCGGGAGATATCGTATTTGTTCCCGCAGGCACCGTTCACCGTCCGGTCCTTCACAGTGCCGAAGTCTACGAACGGATTATCATCTATATTTCCAAACACTATCTGGATGCCTATCAGGATTCCAACGACCTGGCGCTTTGTTTAAAAGAAGCACACCAGAAAAAATCACATGTATTGCGCATTCCAGCGCTGGGAACAACTCGCATTGCACGAATCATCCATGATTTGGAACAGTCTTTGGACTCTACAGAATATGCAAACGAACTTTATCATAAGCTTCTTTTTCTGGAACTAATGGTTCAGTTAAACCGCGCTGCACTCTCCAACCGTATCGAATATCTTTCCACTACATCCTCGAACCACAAAATGATCGATGTGATTGATTATTTAAATGCACATTTAACAGATGACATCACCATTGACTTTCTTGCCGAGCACTTCTACCTGAGCCGGTATCATCTCATGCATTCCTTCAAAGAAGAAACCGGCTATACGATTGGAAATTATCTGACCACCAAACGCCTTTTACTGGCAAGAGACCGGATCGCTCTGGGTGAATCCATTACCACTGCCTGTTATGCCTGCGGCTTTCATAATTATTCCACCTTTTCCCGGGCATACCGCAAACATTTCGGCTGCTCTCCAAGAGAACAGCATAATTGATCTGTCCCATTCGACAGTTACATTTTACGCTCTGCCAGCGTATTAATAAGTGCAGGAATCAGCTGCTTCTTTCTGGATACCACATTTTCCAGCATAATTCCCTGATCGGAAGGCTCACAGTTATATGCTGCTGCAACCAGCTGCGATGCCTCTGCTCCGCGATAGATCAGGTAAGTGGACTCATTTAAGATATCCGTCAGCATGACAAAAATCATCTGGATCTGCTTTTCTCCCATCATCTGCTCCAGTTTTGGCTCGATACGTTCCTGTACTTTGTCCAGTTCATTACGTCCCATCGCACTGATCTGTGCCACACCAAAGCTCACATCCCCAGCATGGAAAATTTTAAAATCCTGATTTAAGATTTCTTCTTCTGTTTTATTATCAAAATTGCTTCCCGCCTGAAACATTGCTGAGGCAAGCTCTTCAACCTTAACCTCTGCGATCTCTGCCAACCGAAGTGCTGCTTCCCGGTCTATCTGTGTACATGTTGGGGAACGGAACATCAGCGTGTCAGAAAGAATAGCTGCACACATCAACCCTGCCATCTGCGGGGTGATCGTAATTCCTTTTTCCAGATACATCTGATAAATAATTGTGGAGGTACATCCAAGCGGCTGATTGCGGAAATACACCGGAGACATCGTTTCTAGGCTGCCCAGCCGGTGATGATCAATAATCTCTAAGATTTCTGCCTCGTCAATATTAGACACTGCCTGTGATTTCTCATTGTGGTCCACAAGAATCAGTTTCTTTTTCTCTGCTTTCATCAAATTTCTGCGGGAAAACATTCCCACGTAGTTCTGATTTTCATCGAGAACCGGAAAATCACGATGCCGTATATTGGCCACAGTTTCTCTTACCTCATCCACGTAATCATCCAGATCAAAATGAATAATTCCCTTTTTTGTCATAAAATGCTTGATCGGCATACTCTGATTGATCAGACGCGCTGCCGTAAACGTATCATACGGTGTACTAATCAGAACCACTTCCCGTTCCTTTGCCGCCTCGATCACTTCCTGACTGATTTCATACCCATTGGTCACAATCATACAGCTGCAGTTTGATGCGATGGAAAGCATCTGCGATTCCTCTCCATCCCCAATCATCACAAGATCATCCTTGTCTATGGCGGAAGTCACCCCTTCCGGTGTCCCGATTCCGATTACCACTTTTCCATGAACAAAATACGCATGCTCATTTCCGGTCAGCAGCTGTCCATCCAGTGTCTCTACAATATTCTTATACTGGGTACGTGCAGTGGAAAGAATGGTATTATCATATACATCCATGTAGGATTTCGCAATATCTCCTGTTACAATCAGGCCTTCCAGCTTATTTTCCCGCACCACCGGGAGTGTAACAACCCCAAGGATTTTCATCATCTCCCATGCTTTTTTCATAGAGATATGACTGTTTACTCCCTCCGTACGACGTATCTGAATGTCCTTGATCTGTGTTCCGACATCCGAAATCATTGCCGGAGCCTCTGCATGAAATCTTTCCAGAACATACGCCGTCTCCGCATTTACAGATCCGGCTCTCTTTGCAATATAAGTCATTCCCGTAGCTGCTTCGGGATTCTTTTTTTCTATTTCATTTTTCAGATTTGCATAAGAAATTGCTGCACATATGGAATCTGTGTCCGGATGTTTATGTCCTACAACCCAAACCTTCTTTTTTGCCATGTCAAATTTTCCTCCTGTATAAAAAATGCAATCCTCATTTTCTGAGAATTGCATATCTTCTTTCTAAAACGCAATAACGCCCACACTGATCAGCAGAACAAAAAGCAATACCACTAAATTTACAATTCCAAGAATCATTCCTGTCATTGAATAAATTCTGACTGGCCGCATCTGGTTTTCCATAACCGTAAGCTCGTCCAGACGTTCATCCATACTGCGGAACAGATCTGAAATATTGCGATAACATTTTACATTTTCCGTATGTACTTTCTCGGAAAGTTCTGTTTTCGCTGTAGTCAGCTGTTCTTCAATCTGTGCAAGAGAATCTTTCAGTTCCTTTGCTTTTTCCTCATTTATGCGCTTGCCATCTGCCACATCTTCTTTCATGGAAACTTCGATTTCTTCCATCTTGGCAGACACTTTGCCAATCAGACGGTCAATCTGCTTTTCCACTTCCGCAGTAAATCCATCCGCCTTTTTCTGTCGTTCCTCAAGGATCTGCCCCAGGGCATCTGCTTTCTCCTGACGCTCATCCACTAGCGTCTGCAGTTCCTGTGCCTCCGTCTCTCTGGAATCAAGCAATGACTGTAACTGCTTGGCACGCTCTCTGAATTCATCAATCTGGCTAAGTAAGAAATCTTCCCTGCTCACAACATTAACTTTCCTTTCCTGTACTTCGGGCTGTACTTTTGTGTCCGGCTTTGCCTCTTTTGTCTTCTGTGAAAAAACCTCCTGCGGTTTTTCCTGAGCAGATGCACGCATCCGTTCTTCATATGCAGCTTTCCGACGATTGTGCGCAATCTGTCTGCGCAACTCAAGCAATAATCCAGACATTTCTTCCTCCGCTGTATCAGTTCCTTTGTTTATTGTATCATTCTCCCACGTATTTGTAAACAAAAACCGCAGGGACAAATGCCCTGCGGTTTACTTATATTCCTCTGTTTCCGGATCAATTATA
>DLQV01000247.1 GCA_002474415.1 Lachnospiraceae bacterium UBA7598 | reverse complement strand
CGAAAGAGGCGGCAGAATTTGTGACAACGGATATCCACGATGATGGAATAAAGCATGCAATGGAACACTATGGATTAATATAGAGTCTGAATCGAGGCAGAAATGAAAAAAAGAATTATAGAGTACCGGAAACGTGTGGACCAGCTTCTGGCAGACGAAGAAGAGAAAACATATGAGGAATGGAAATGTATTTTGGAAGAACATCTGGTTCAGATTGGATTTTTCCAGCACGAACGTCTGATTCATCTGATTGTAACGGTTACATTTGCGGTGATGACGGTACTGTCATTGTTTGCTCCGCTATTGACGGGGATTATGACACTTTATGGTTTTACCATGCTGCTTCTTGTACTTCTTGTGCCATATATTTTTCATTACTATACACTCGAAAACGAAACGCAAAAAATGTATGCACAGTACGATGAAATATTAAAGCGTATAAAGAAAATGAATTCCGGGAATCTAAAAAAAATATAAAAATTGAGTATCACTGTTGACAATGAAAAACAACAGTGATATTTTATTTACAGAAAGAGTTAGCACTCAAACAAAGCGAGTGCTAGTAAAGACGAAAAGGAGGCTATTTGTAATGAAATTAGTGCCATTAACAGACAGAGTAGTATTAAAACAGTTAGAAGCAGAAGAGACTACTGCATCCGGTATTGTATTGCCGGGAGCAGCACAGGAGAAGCCACAGGAAGCAGAAGTAATCGCTGTAGGCCCTGGCGGAGTAGTTGATGGAAAAGAAATCGTTATGCAGGTAAAAGAAGGCCAGAAAGTAATCTATTCTAAGTATGCAGGAACAGAAGTAAAACTTGAAGGCGAAGAGTACATCATTGTAAGACAGAATGATATTCTTGCAATCGTTGAGTAATTTTTATATATCAGAAATAGTGATAAACAAAATTTTAAAGAAGAGAGGTTATTGTAATCATGGCAAAAGAGATTAAATATGGTTCAGACGCCAGAGCAGCACTTGGTGCAGGTGTCGATAAATTAGCAAATACCGTTCGTGTAACATTAGGACCGAAAGGACGTAACGTTGTATTGGATAAATCCTTTGGTGCTCCATTGATCACAAACGATGGTGTAACAATCGCAAAAGAAGTGGAACTTGAGGATGCATTTGAGAACATGGGTGCACAGCTTGTAAAAGAAGTTGCAACCAAGACCAATGATGTAGCCGGTGATGGTACAACTACCGCTACTGTTTTAACACAGGCTATGGTTCAGGAAGGTATGAAGAACCTGGAAGCAGGAGCAAATCCAATCGTGTTAAGACGTGGTATGAAGAAGGCAACAGATGCCGCTGTTGAGGCATTAAAGGAAATGAGCCAGAAGGTTAAGGGCAAAGAGCAGATCGCAAAAGTTGCAGCAATTTCTGCTGGTGATGAAGGCGTTGGTAATCTGGTAGCAGACGCTATGGAGAAGGTTACAAACGATGGTGTTATCACAATCGAAGAGTCCAAAACCATGCAGACAGAGCTTGACCTGGTAGAAGGTATGCAGTTCGACAGAGGTTACTTATCTGCTTATATGTGCACAGATATGGATAAGATGGAAGCCGTACTCGATGATCCATACATCCTGATCACAGACAAGAAGATTTCCAATATTCAGGATATCCTGCCACTGCTTGAGCAGATCGTACAGTCCGGTGCAAGACTTTTAATCATCGCCGAGGATATCGAGGGAGAAGCACTTACTACATTGATCGTAAACAAACTGCGTGGTACATTCAACGTAGTAGCTGTCAAGGCCCCTGGATATGGTGACAGAAGAAAGGCTATGCTTGAGGATATCGCAATCCTTACCGGCGGTCAGGTGATCAGCTCCGATCTTGGATTAGAACTGAAAGATACCACTATGGATATGCTCGGACGTGCAAAATCCGTTAAGGTTCAGAAAGAGAACACCGTTATCGTGGATGGTGCCGGAGATAAGGATGCCATTCAGGGACGTATCAAACAGATCCGTGGACAGATCGAGGAGACCACTTCTGAATTTGACAAAGAAAAGTTACAGGAAAGACTTGCAAAGATGGCAGGCGGCGTAGCAGTTATCCGTGTCGGTGCTGCAACAGAGACCGAGATGAAAGAAGCAAAGCTTCGTATGGAAGATGCATTAAATGCTACCCGTGCAGCAGTCGAGGAAGGTATTATCGCAGGTGGTGGATCTGCATATATCCATGCATCCAAGAAGGTTGCAGAGCTTGCTGATTCCTTAGAGGGAGATGAGAAGACCGGTGCTAAGGTTATCTTAAAGGCACTGGAGGCTCCTCTGTATTACATTGCTGCAAACGCAGGTCTCGAAGGTGCCGTTATCATCAATAAGGTAAAGGAATCTGCACCGGGAACCGGTTTCAACGCAGCTACCGAAGAGTATGTTGACATGGTAGAATCCGGAATCCTTGATCCGGTTAAAGTTACAAGAAGTGCTCTGCAGAATGCAACATCTGTTGCTTCTACATTACTCACCACAGAGTCTGCTGTTGCAAACATTAAGGAAGATACTCCTGCAATGCCAGCCGGTGGTGCTCCAGGAATGGGCGGAATGATGTAATCTGACATAGCCGCTACGTTATGAGGTGAACATAGTATCAAAAACCATGTAAAATAGATATGAAAAGCCTTGAAAATCAAGGCTTTTCATTTTTTTTGTCCTATGATATGATAGTAAAAGTGTAACGGTTCAAAGCCAAATGGATCGTTGGAAAAAACAACGAAAATCAGGAGTGAAAAAAATGAGTCGAGTGATTGTGGTAACGGACAGTAACAGTGGTATTACACAGAGCGAGGCAAAAGAGCTTGGTGTAGTGGTAATGCCGATGCCTTTTTATATTAACGGACAGATGTTCTATGAAGATATTGATCTGACACAGGAGCAGTTTTATCAGAAACTCAAAGAGGGTGGAGAGATTAAGACCTCTATGCCTTTAGTTGGAGACGTGACCGACAAGTGGGATGAACTTTTAAAAGAATACGATGAAATTGTATACATACCGATGTCTTCTGGTTTAAGCAGTTCCTGCGAGACGGCATATATGCTTTCCCAGGACTATGACGGAAAAGTACAGGTGGTCAATAACCAGCGTATTTCCGTAACAATGCGGCAGTCCGTGCTGGATGCCAAAATGCTGGCAGAGCAGGGAAAAGGAGCAGAGGAAATCAAAGAGATTCTGGAAAAGGAAAAATTTGAATCCTCCATTTACATTATGGTCGATACACTGGAGTATCTGAAAAAGGGTGGACGTATCACACCGGCTGCAGCCGCGCTGGGAACATTGTTGAAACTGAAACCGGTATTGCAGATCCAGGGAGAAAAGCTGGACGCATTTGCAAAGGCACGTACGGTAAAGCAGGCAAAAACGATTATGATTGAGGCTATGAAAAATGATTTTGAAAAGCGTTTTCACAGCCCGAATGGAGAGAAGATGAATCTGGAACTGTCCTATACATTTGATACTGCAGCTGCAGAGGCATTTAAAGAAGAAGTGCAGGCTGTCTTTCCAGATAATGAGATCGTCATGCAGCCACTGTCATTATCCATTGCCTGTCATATCGGACCGGGAGCACTTGCGATCGCATGTTCCAAAAAGATTGAAGTGTAAATGACAGGTTTTGGAAACTTTAATATGCTAACAAATTAAAGTTTATGACTTGTAATTTCAGTGGGAATCCTTTATAATCATAAAGTAAAAACGGATGGGTTTTTACACCTGTCCGTTTTCGTGCGTAAAAAAGTGCGTGCGAAAAGTTAAAGCAGACATACAGGAGGAATAAAAGATGGTTAAAGCAGTTGTTGGCGCTAACTGGGGCGACGAAGGCAAAGGCAAGATTACGGACATGCTTGCAAAGCAGGCCGATATCATTGTACGTTTTCAGGGAGGTGCGAACGCAGGACATACAATCGTAAATGACTACGGAAAGTTTGCATTGCATACACTTCCGTCTGGTGTATTTTACAGTCATACAACGAGTGTGATCGGAAATGGTGTGGCTTTGGATATTCCACGTCTTTTCAAAGAGATTAAGTCCATTACAGACCGCAACGTTCCGATGCCGAAGATTCTTGTGTCCAACCGTGCACAGATCGTGATGCCATATCACGTACTGTTTGATCAGTACGAGGAGGAGCGTCTGGGAGGAAAATCCTTCGGATCAACAAAATCTGGTATTGCTCCGTTTTATTCAGATAAATACGCAAAGATCGGTTTTCAGGTAAGTGAGCTTTTTGATGATGAGCTGTTAAAGGAAAAGGTAGTTCGTGTTGCAGAACAGAAGAATGTAATCTTAGAGCATCTGTATCATAAGCCACTGATTGATACGGATGAATTATTAAATACATTACATGAGTACCGCGATATGGTAGCTCCATATGTATGCGATGTTTCCTTATTCCTGGACAAGGCGCTGAAAGAAGGAAAAACGGTTCTCTTAGAAGGACAGCTTGGAACATTAAAAGATCCAGATCATGGAATTTATCCAATGGTTACATCTTCTTCCACACTAGCTGCATACGGTGCAATCGGAGCAGGACTTCCACCATATGAGATCAAGCAGATTATTACCGTTTGTAAGGCATATTCTTCCGCTGTAGGTGCCGGTGCATTTGTAAGTGAGATTTTCGGAGATGAGGCAGATGAACTTCGTCGTCGCGGTGGAGATGGTGGAGAGTTCGGTGCAACAACCGGACGTCCAAGAAGAATGGGATGGTTCGACTGTGTAGCCAGTAAGTATGGCTGCCGTCTGCAGGGAACAACCGATGTAGCATTTACTGTGCTTGATGTATTAGGATATCTGGATGAGATTCCAGTATGTACCGGATACGAGATCAACGGGGAAGTGACAACAGAATTCCCTGTTACCAGCCTCTTAGAGAAGGCAAAACCGGTATTTACAAAACTTCCGGGATGGAAATGTGACATCCGCGGTATCAAGAAGTATGAAGAACTTCCGGAAAATTGCCGCAAGTATATTGAGTTTATTGAGGGACAGATTGGATATCCGATCACAATGGTTTCCAATGGACCAGGAAGAGAAGATATCATTTATCGGGAGTCTCCACTGAAAAAGTAATCGAAACAAGTAACAGAGCCTGTGAAAAAGCAGCGAATCGAATCTGATCCGGTTTGCTGCTTTTAGAGTATAAAAACCTATGCAGATAGAAGTAATAATAGAAAAAAAATCACATAAACTTGATGCAGAAGAAGGAAAAACCATTTTAGAGACACTTCAGGAGCAGGGAATCCACGTGTTGACAGCGCCATGTGGCGGCAGGGGAAGATGCGGAAAGTGTACCGTAGAGGTGGAACATATGGGAGAGGTACTTGCCTGTATGACAAAAGTAACCGATGGTATGCGTATCACAATTCCGAAAGTGCAGCTTCGTGCGCAGAAGTCTAAAATCGCAGAGAGCGGAACGGTCACGCATTATCCGGCGGATGAAGGGGAAGGACTCGATGCGGCATGTGATATCGGTACTACAACGGTAGTCTGTCATCTGATCGATGGAAAGACGGGAGAAAAACTGGCAACGGTCAGTGAACCAAGCGCACAGAGAAGTTTTGGTGCAGATGTGCTTTCAAGGATTCAGGCAGCTGAAGCAGGAAAACTGGAGATATTAAAAGAACAGATTATTTTTCAGATTACGCAGATGCTTCGGACCCTGCAGAAAAAAACAGGGAGAGAGGAACAAATTCACCGCCTTGCTGTGGTAGGGAACACAGTGATGTGTCATCTGTTTACAGGAATTTCACCTGTTTCCATCGGGGTAACGCCGTTTATGCCAAAGGAGTTTTTCGGAAAAGAGTATACGGGAGAGCAGCTGGGACTTATGGACTGCAGGTCGGTATACGTAGCACCGGCGGTT
>DLQV01000172.1:869-2727 GCA_002474415.1 Lachnospiraceae bacterium UBA7598 | reverse complement strand
GGGCTTTATGCAGTGTTTCCTAAAGTCAATCAGAAAGGCGTGGTGACGATGGCAAAAGAAAGCTCTGTTCTCTACGAGCATATTCCCATTTCCACAGGCATGGAGATCTATTTTTGTCATATGTTTGACGATCACAGATATGTTTCCACTCATTGGCACGATGCTGTGGAAATAATTTTCCTGCTGGACGGAGAACTGACAGTGTATCAGCAGGAACAAAAAACGTATCTGGAAAAGGACGATATCATCCTCATCAATTCCGGAGAATTCCATGCGACCCGATGCCGGGAAGGCAATGAATCTCTGTTAATTCAGATTCCGGATCGGTTTATGCAAAAATACATCCCGGAATTTCAGGACATTCAGTTTGTCATGTACACCCGACCCACTAGTGTCATCCAGCAGACAAAGCTGGAACAGATTCGGAAGGTACTGCGGGATATGCAGATCGTGCTGGATGTCAAGCCGGACGGCATGATGCTCCGGTTTTATGCACTGTTGTTTGAATTGCTGTATATGCTGTATCATAACTATCGGTTGGAACTTTCCTCCACAGAACGCAAACGGCAGAAAAACTTAGAGCGTTTACGCCCGGTGATTTCCTATGTCCAGGAACACTATCAGGAACCCATTTCGATCGGAGAAATTGCCGGCATTGCGGCGTTTCAGCCGGAGTATTTCTGCCGCTTTTTCAAACAGCAGACCGGAATGACATTCCAGACCTATCTGAATGAGTTCCGTTTATCCAAGATCTATGCCGATATTGTCCAAACCGATATGCCTATCTGTCAGATTCTGGAAAAACACGGATTTACCAATTATAAAGTATTCCGCCGTATGTTCGCAGAACAGTTTCATGACACGCCCAGCCATATCCGTCGAGATATGCAGTAAAAAGTCAGGATCAACCTAGATTTTTGTCAAAATTGCAGCTTTTCCAAAATCTCGCTGTCTGCTATAATGAAAGCATCGAAAACAATTCGCTGTAATCATAGAACAGGAGGATACGATCATGCTGAAAAATCCCATTTTACCCGGTTTCAACCCCGACCCGTGCATTTGCCGCAAGGGCGATGATTACTATCTGGCAGTCTCTACCTTTGAATGGTTTCCCGGTATTCCCATTTATCACTCCAAGGACATGAAAAACTGGGAGCTGTATACCCATGTGCTGACAGATGATACACAGGTAGATTTGAAAAAGCTGCCCTCTGCAAAAGGCATCTGGGCACCCTGTCTGACCTACTGTAAAGAAGAAGATCTGTTTTATGTGGTCTATGGCGTGATGAATTCCATGAATGCACGGTATTTTGATGTGGACAATTTTCTCATTACAGCAAAGGATATCCGTGGTCCGTGGAGCGAACCGGTGTATCTGCACTCTGCCGGTTTTGACGCCTCTATTCTCCACGATGACGATGGCAGAAAGTATATTGTTTCTCTGGAATGGGAGACTCGTGAGGGATACGAAAAGCCCGGTGCCATCTGCATGGTGGAATATGATCCGACGAAGAAAGAAATTATCGGCTATCCCAAACGCATCTGGAAAGGCGGAACCGATCGTGGCTGTATCGAGGCACCCCATCTGACGAAGCGAAATGGCTATTATTATATCATGTGTGCCGAGGGTGGTACAGGATATAACCATTGTGTCACCATGGGCAGAAGCAAACAGGTTTGGGGACCATATGAGGGCGATCCGAAGAATCCCATTGTCACATCCAATCCGGCAGTTTCCTACGAACGCCACGACCCGGATCATCTAAAGCCTAAGTACTACAACCCCGATACAGTTCTGCAAAAAGCCGGTCACGGCAGTTACGTGGAAACTTCGCTGGGCGAAGTTTATCTGGTACAC
>DLQV01000172.1:0-784 GCA_002474415.1 Lachnospiraceae bacterium UBA7598 | reverse complement strand
CCAGAAAATGATGTGGACAGAGGATGGCTGGCTGCACATGGCAGACGGCACGAATATTGCAAAGGAATATTGCGAAGAAAGCAAGCTGCCGGAGTATCCTGTGCCGCAGATTCCGGATTTCGACGACTTCGACAGTGATACTCTGGGCAACTGGTACTATGCCCCTAGAATCATGCCCCAGCGGTTTGCAGATGTAAAAGCACGTCCCGGCTGGGTACGGATTCGCGGGCAAGAGGCGAGAACATCCCTGAACAAGGTTAGCATTTTGGCACGAAAACTGACAAGCGTCTATGCGACGATCACCACAAAGATGGATTTTCATCCGGAGGTGCATCAGCACAGTGCCGGACTGATCCTCTATTATGACAACATGAACTATATCAATCTGCGAAAATACTACAGTGAGACTTTGGGACAAAGTGCAATCTCAATCATTCAACTGGAAAACGGCAAAAAGACAGAATTTGTAAATACGCGTATCTCAGTGGACGATGTCCCTATCTATTTCCGTCTTGTGATTGACGGACGGCATTCTCAGTTCTATTGGAGCTATGACGGCGAAAGCTATACCAAAATCGGCATTCCCTTTGATACTACGAAATTCTCGGATGAATACTGCAAATATGGCGAATTCACCGGCACTATGGTGGGCATTACCTGTGCGGATAGAGTAAAACATCAGCATTATGCAGATTTTGATTTTTTTGAATATAAAGCAACCTCAAACCATTCATGTTCTTCTTCAATCAGAAAATGATAACTTCAATCAAAACCACCCGTTAAA
>DLQV01000044.1:2918-9515 GCA_002474415.1 Lachnospiraceae bacterium UBA7598 | reverse complement strand
GTTTTTTATTGACAAAGGCATGCTTTCTGCTGAAAAACGAAAAAATGTATTGACAAGACAGAAGATTTGTGATATAATAAAACTGTTCGTTATCTGGAAAATGATAACGACAGCAGCGAGGTGTAGCTCAGTTTGGTAGAGTGCTTGGTTTGGGACCAAGATGCCGCAGGTTCGAGTCCTGTCACCTCGACCATATGCAAAACGGCTTAGATGCGAAATTAGACGCATTTAAGCCGTTTTTTTGTGCTATGCCAGAATACGTTTTTACAATTTTGCAGCGGACATAGATCAGTCTGTCTGTTCAAATTCAACTGTATCCCAAAGTATCTTCCTGTCCTTAAAATTGCTGACCTTGAAATGAATTGCGAACGGTTTACTGTTGGCGTATTCACCATTTGATATCTCCACTGTAACTGTACTGTTTTTGCTCCATTTATATTTTTTTGCGTTTTTGCTTGTGTAAACTGCTTTGAAATTCTCGATATTTTCACTATCGCCCTTCGGTCTATCAACTGAATCAATTTTCCAGTCATCATAAACAACTGATTGATCGCCATCGGAAACAGTGACTTTGATAACAGCATCTTTTGACAAGCAGGACACAGGCAGTGTAAGTTTGTCTTTTTCATACACTGCAGCTGACTCAATATTGCTTTTCTTATCAAATGAAAAAGATTCCTGCAGAAGTTCTGTCAAAAATGCTGGACAATTATTTCCGTATAGTATACCATCTACTCTATCTTTTTCGGCTTGAGATAAATCAATTTGATTTGCAATTGAAAAAAGAAGGTCACAATTTAACGCAAGCGGCTCGTAAGTTTCGGGCAATTCTGTCTTTCTGCTTTTTCTTAATTCTTTATTGTATTCCTTGATTTTCTTGTTTTCACTTTTTATTTTTTTGTTTTCATTTTCAATTTTTTTATTTAAGCTTTTGTCTTTCGTCTTCCCCTTTAATGCAGATACAGGAACTTCTTCAATATCGGCAAGATAAGTCTGATTCATTTCAGTTTGCTTTTCTACCAGACTATTCACAGTATTAACTAAGATATCATATGCTTGTCTAAGATATTTTTTATCATGTGTTTCTTTATAAAGATCTGCATATGTGGTTGCGGCAAAATATCGCAGAGACCATTCGCTTTCTTTTGTATTTTGGATAAGCATATCCAAATACTTTTCAGCGGTTTGGATATACGTACTTTGAGATTGTATATTAGATGCTGCAATAATTGCAAGCGGCAAAACCTTAGCCAAATTATAATCTACCCGGAATATGTTTAAATCCAATCCCTCATATGCCGAAATACAATCCAAGCATTTTTGATATTGCTCATCTTTATAATAACATTCAGATAACGAAAGCCAGTATTCACCAAATGCCTGATAAGTATCCTTGTGCGATTCTAGAAATTGCAGTTGTCGATCTAGATTTTCATCGTTTTTATAATAGACAAAATCTTTTATTTCATCTTCGGTCAGCGAAAATTCTTCCGGTAAATTGTATTTTTTGGAAATGTCAACCATATATTCAAATGATCTGCTTCTGTTGCGGCTCAATATTTTATTTGTTTCATCATCGAGTTCCCAGCCTTCCTTCAAATACGCTTGATTTATTTCATTGTTATAAGCTGTATAGCTACTATAGGAATCTACTGCCATATACAGAATAGAGGCAGCTATTTTTTTGAGGTCAAAGGAAACAGTTGTACTAAGAAATGCTACCGGGTCAGGAATCGCTTCTTTAATTGCTTTAGCTTGATTTTGTTCATATATATATTGTAGCCGTTCTCGTTTTTGCTCAGTAAATCTATAAGAATCTATAATGTTCATCAGACTCAGAAGTTGGTTTTTTGTATCTTCATCTACGTTTTCAGGGTTTGTATTATTGATTAGAGCAGAATAGGCTTCTTCCAGATACATTTTGTTGTTTTTTGAATCATTAATTTCTTGTGATAGCATTGCAAGATAATTTAACCATGCAATTGAATTCTTTTGCATTGCATTCAATTCATTATTTGCGTTTTGTTCAGCGACAGAGGTTTGTGTAGACTGAGAATCAGTTCCTGCGGAACTTTTTGTCGTTATCGCAGAAGCAGAGTCTGAATCTGTAATTGATGTCTTTGTAGTAGAAAGTTGCGTTTGTGCTGATGTCGAAAGGGCAGTTTCTTGTTGTGAAATATCTGCGTTTGTATACGCATTGTTTTGCTGTTTTCCACACGCAGTAAGTGATGAACATACAATTAAAAAACAAGTACAGAAAGCGATTGCTTTTTTCATCGTAGCTTCCTCCTAAATCTGATTTTCATAATTTGATTATACCCTTTCTTGCACTTTTTGTCAATAGCGTTATGAACTTAATATAAATTATGCTGCATTAAAATCAATGGAGATAATTGACATTTTAATTTTCCTGTGGTATAATGTAAAGGATGGCAAAAAATTATCGGATTTCATAGAAGTTCTTTGTGGGTTTTGAGAGGAGAAAAAATGGATATTGTTTGTGCGATTCTATCGTCATTGGTTTTGGTATATGCTGTCATGCTGTTTGCAAAGCGCGGCAGAAAAAACATGGATTATATATTTATCTGTGTGATTATCAGTTGCTTTCTGAGCTATTTTCCAACTTATATTCGATCTTATTCGTTGGGAAATGCAGTGCTGTCTGACTTTATTAACATTTTGCAGATCATTACCCTGAATTCCTGTACCTTTGAAACACTGCAAAGCACGATTCCGCACGAAGGTTATTTTTACTGGATTATCTTACTGCGCGCGATCGGTCATATCTCTTTGCCGCTGCTGACGCTGGTTGTGGCATATAATGCAATCAAGAAAAATATTGCACATCTTAAATTTTATGCCATGAAAAAGAATAAAAAGAATATTTATGCTTTTTCTGCGCTGAACGACAACTCAGAGATGGTGGCAAACGATATTCTGGAACACGACGAGAAGGCGCTAGTGATCTTTTATGAATGCGATCATGCGGAGGAACGCTTTTATAATTCCAATGACAATAAGCAAAAGCGGATCGTTTCTGTAGACAAAAAGATGACACGAAGTGAGATCAAACTGGATCACAGACAAAATCTATATTATTTTTGTATCGATGACAATAGACAGAAAAATGTGAATGACAGTCTTTGTCTGATGAATGCAACTACAGTTCCGGCGAAGATCAAACGGTTGAAATCAAAAGAAGAGGCAAAACGGTATTATCAGCGGATTCATATTTGCATTTTTTCGGACAATCCGGATAACGATGCAAAAATTTTGGATGTGACGGAACGAAACGGCATAGACTTCAAACTGGTAAATCGTCACCAGATCAGTGCAAACTATTTGTTCCGGGAGCATCCTTTATACAGTGTTTTGGAGCAGGGCAAGAAAAATCAAAAACTAAATGTTTTGATGGTTGGAACCGGAAGCATGGGACAGGAGCTTATGGAAACGATTCTGTGGGTATCCCAGCTGCCGGATGTATCTCTCACAATGCACGTTGTCTCAGAACATAAGGAAAAATTGATCTCATATTTGAAAATGTATAAGCCGGAGATGCTGCTGAAGGAGTATGATCTGCGGTTTTATGAGGCAGATCCGGACAGCGCCGATTTTGAAGAAATATTGAAGCAATATTGTCCGGATGTGAATTACGCCTGCATTTGCCGGGATTCAGACGAAAAGAATCTGACAACGGGAATCTGGCTCAGAAGATTTTATCTGCGCAATGACCATAAGTATGCAGACAAAAACAAGCCCTTGATCGCGCTTTATATCAAGGATGACAACATGTGCAATGCAATTGAAAAAATGTCTTCGGATCAGCGGAACGGCTATTCACTGATCCCGTTCGGCAATAACAAAAAGATTTTCTGCTACAGTGAATTGATCGATTCCAAGCTGGATAAGCTTGCCAAGAATATGCACATGGCATATGATATGATCTATCAGCGGCAGCAGTATGAAAAGGGGAATCAGAAGGAAAAACCGTGTGTCAATGTGACAGAACAGCTTCAGGCATTTAACAGCAGTGAAACGGCAAAGCGTTCAAATCATGCGGCGGCGCTGCATATCAATTACAAGCTGTGGTGGCTTGGCTTTGAAGAGGTAAAACCTTCAAATTCTGCGGAAATGAACAACGATTCTCTGCGGACATTCATTCAGAATCATCCGGATGAGATCAGAAAGCTGGCGATTGCAGAGCATGACCGGTGGGTGGCTTTTCATCGCACAGAGGGCTGGCGGAGTATTTCTCTGGAAGATGCACAGACGGAGGGCTACGGCAGACTGAGTAACGGTTCCAAAAAATCGGTAATGCTGCAAATGCATCCGGATATTTGTCCTTTCGAGGAAATCAGCGCGCGCAGCAAGGCACTGCATCGGGACGATACTACGGAGTTTGATGAACAGCTGATACGTTCTTTGCCGGAGATTCTGGAAGACAGCTGGAACGTTTCAGACCAAAAATACTATGTTAGAGGATATCAAGAGGATCTGGAGGAAAAAGCATAATGGAGAATTTGTTTATGGAGAAGGATGCGCGGAAGAATTACACGGCACCTGAAGAAGATCTGGAAATTTACAGCGATGATGATGAGCCGTATATTTTTGTGAGCTATGCTCATGAAGATATTCACTTGGTTCGTCCGATTTTGAAGCGGTTGATCGATGAACATAAGTTTCGCATCTGGTTCGATCAGGGAATGAACAACGAAGGTGAATTGGACTTTGAACGGGTGCTTGGCTCAAAGATCACGCATCCGAACTGTGTAGCTGTGATTGCATTTGTTTCAAAGAGCAGTATGCAGTCTGCATTTTGTGGTCAGGAACTGGCGTTGGCATTGGGGCTTCAGAAGAAAATCATCTGTTACGGCTTGTTTGATGATGAAGTTCCCAAAAGAGATGAGAATGGAAATGTTGTATATCTGAAAGATGAACACGGCGATTTTGTTTATGAGAAAGATGAAAATGACCAGATTGTATGCGATGAAAGCGGAAATCCGAAAAAGATCATTGAGAAGGTGAAAATACCGCTGATCGAAGACGGAAAAGGCAACGGCATCGTTCCAAAAATCATGAGTTCTATTGTTGGCGGACGAGATCACGTGATTCACAGTGCAACATACAGCCGCAAAAAGGTAGATGAATTCAATGGACTTTTGACAAACTTTGAAATAACAGCGAAGGCAAAGCACTGTGAAGAATACGAGGACAGCGAAGAGACGATCATCAAAAAGTGCCGGGACGGAAAAAGAGTGATTCGGCTGAATGATTCTGTAAAACGGGTTCGAACCAAGGCGTTCAAGGGCTGTAAAAAACTAGTGGAGATTGATCTGAATCAGGTTGAGGTCATTGAAGGATACGCATTTGAGGAGTGCGAGGGAATCAGTCGGCTGTATATCCCGAAAACAGTGAAATATATTGGAGAGTATGCCTTTAAGGACTGCGGCAGGATTGAAGAAATTGTTTTTGATCCGGATATCACAGAGCTGTATATTGATGAAGGTGCTTTCATGGACTGCGATAACCTGAAGGGGATTAAGCTGCCGAACTTTATCAAAGAAATTGCACCGCGAACATTTTATGGATGTATGGGAATGCAGGAAATCAAGCTTCCGGATAATCTGGCGGTAATTGGAGAGTCTGCATTTGAAGAGTGCCGCTCGCTGACTTTTGAAAAAACAGAAGACGGATGGAATCATCTGCCGGATAAGCTGCGCATTATTGCGGATCTGGCGTTTACGAACTGTGATAAAGTGGAAAGAATGCGCTTGCCGGACGGCGTCAGAAAAATCGGAAAGAGTGTCTTTAAGGACTGCAACATTCTGAAAGAGGTTTATATTGGAAAAGAAACCTCTAAGATTGGAGAAAGTCCGTTCCGTGGATGCAGACTGCTTCGCAAAATTGAAGTGGCTGTCAATAATCGCTATTTCCGGACAGATGAAGAAGACCACGCACTTTATAACAAAAACCGTTCGAAGCTTCTTTGTTTCCCGGCATCCAACTGTAAGAATGAACTGGTTGCTATTGAAGATTCTGAAACACTGGATGTACGGAGAGAGCATGATGACGACCGGACGAAAAAAATTCGGAAAGACGGCAGAGTGTATATTGTCAGCCGTGAGGAATACAGAGAAGATCTGGGCAAAAAAATCTTCTACTGCAATGAGCAGTACACAAAATATGAGATTCGAGACAGTGTAACCGAAATTACCGGCTGGGCATTTTCCTATTGTTCTGAGCTGAAGGTAATCAAGGCGTCGGACAGCGTCGATATTATCGGAGACAATGCTTTCTTCAAATGTACAAACCTGGACGAGATCAAGCTGCCGGACGGTGTCAATATAATCGATGATATGGCTTTCAAAAATTGTAAAAAGCTGCGTATACTCTGGATCCCGGAAAGTGTAGATCAGATCGGAGAGTACATCACAGACGGATGCGAAAGCTTGGAAGAAATTATTACAACAGACGATTCTGAAACAGAAAAGTGGTATAACAGAATTTATCAAGGGGATTCTGTCGGTCATCCTTGTCTTGTGATAAAGGATCAGTCTGTGTTCGAAGATCTGAACTGATCTTTTTATGATGCACGCT
>DLQV01000044.1:291-2852 GCA_002474415.1 Lachnospiraceae bacterium UBA7598 | reverse complement strand
TGACAACCACCCTGCAACTATGCTACAATAAAAAGGCAAAAATTGAAAAAAGGGAGCAGAATCCATGGAACAGTGGGATATTTACGATGAAAACAAGCAGAAAACCGGCCGCACTATGAACCGGAACGACTGGCATATGAAACCGGACGAGTTTCACCTGACCGTATTGGGCGTATTGCAGCGCCCGGACGGCAAGTATCTGATTACACGCCGGAAGCTGGACAAAGAGTGGGCGCCCGGCTGGTGGGAAGTTCCCGGCGGCGGTGTCCGTGCCGGAGAGGACGGCGCTGATGCAGTACGCCGTGAGATCCTGGAAGAAACCGGAATCGACGTCACCGGTGCAAAAGGCGGCTATGCGTTCTCCTATAAGCGTGTCAATCCTGAAGAACAGAACAACTACTTCGTGGACATTTACAAGTATGTGCTGGACTTCACCGAAGCGGATGTAAAAGTGCAGCCGGACGAAGTGACAGAGTTTGCACTGGCGACTGCGGAGGAGATTCGTGCCATTGCTGCACAGGGCATTTTCCTGCACTATGACAGCATCAAGGAAGCGTTTGTCTGATATAACTTTATTATGTACAAAAAAACCCCCTGACTTTCTGGTTCAAACCGTGAAAGTCAGGGGGCTTTTGCATAGAATGGTATTGTTACGAAGTGTAGCTTTTCAGTGTCACGTCTTTTCCCAGCAGATACTGTGTCAGCAGGACAATATCTGCTATGCTGAATACGCCGTTGCCGTTGGTGTCCTGTGGGCTGGCAGTCAGCACATCATCTGTGCTCTGCCATTTGGTGATGTTCTGCCGCATCAGTGTCAGATCTACACCGTTGACCAGTTTGTCACTGTTCACATCACCTGCAATTATTTTGCTGTCCGGTTCTGTTGTATTATTGTTTCCGCCGCCGTAGTAGTCGGAAAGGGAAATGCCGTTGGCACCCAGAGCAACTGTGTGATCCAGACTGATAAACTTGCCGTTGTCGTCCTGCCACAGCGCCGGCTTGACCAGGGCGTACTTGTCCTCGTCCCACTTGCCGAAGTTGTCGTAGACCAGACCGCCGGTGTCGCCGGAGTTTTCGTTAAAGCACCAGAATGTGTGGTGGATCCGGTTCTCGATCATGAAGTCCCGGAGATAGGTCATCCACTGTTCGTTCTTGCCGCCGTCCATGAATCCGCCCCATTCGCCCATGAGCAGGGGAGCGACACCCTCGTCCTGGAGGAAAAACCAGTTGTCATACCAGCAGTCTTTCAGCAAAGTCTCCTGGGTGAATCCGTCGTAGAACCATTTCTGTTCCCATACCAGTGGGCCGTAGTCGTGAGGGGAGTAGACCAGCTGGCTCTGATATTTGCCCAGATCAATGGGATATTTCTTTGCGCCCCGGAAGTTTCCGCCCCACCATGTGCCGTAGTAATACTCTGTCATGGTGGTGTAGTCGATTTTCGGTGCAGTCCAGTCGTAGCCCTCTTTGGGGTAAACCTCCGTACCCTCGACCATAATCAGCAGTTCTGGATTCTTTTCCAGCACTCGTGCCGCACAGGTCTCTGCGGCATATTTCCAGTTGGTCGGGTCGGTGGAGTCGTCCCATTTCGCCATCTGATCCTTTACGTCAGCTGTACCGTGCGGTTCGTTTTTCAAGTCGATGGCAAGGATGGTGTCATCATCCTTGTAATAATCTGCAAACCATGCCAGCGCATCGCACCAGTCCTCGGTGCTGAATTTGTCCGTATACCAGAGGCTGATCTGGTGACCGGCTGAGGCGGTCTCTGCGCTGTGAATGTCGATCATGATCTTGATGCCCAGCTCCCGGCACCATTTGACCGCCATGTTCCAGATATCAAAGCTGTACTTGATCGTACCGCCCTCGATGCCCTCTTCGGTCAGTTCCGGGTTGGTGTACTGGTTGACCTTTGGCGTTGCCGGGTCGGGATCGCCGTTTTTCCATTGGAGCAGAATCTCCGTGGACATGGGGACACGGAGAAAGTTGAACCCGTGGTCAGCGATCTGCCGGAGCATATCGTGCATATTCTGCGACCAGACCCCGTCGAATACCTGGCTGCCGACGTTATAGCCGAACCAGTTGCAGCCGGTGATCCAGACCGGATTGCCATCTTTGTCTACGATCTCGGCGTTGTCGTTGACGTGCAGCCAGTCATCGTGATAGCTGTCCGGCTGTGTGGCAGCCTGTGCCGCCAGAGATACCGCCGGGGCTGCTGTGCCGGCAAGCATTGTCCCTGCCAGAGCTGCCGGCAGCAGCACTTTTTGAAAAATGTGATGCAGCATAAAGTCCTCCCTGTATCATGTGCGTGCGGAATCCTTCCGCATCCGATTTTCGTTTTGCCTATATTGTAGCACAATCTGTGGGAAATGTCAATTGTTTTTGTGGGAATTGAGAGCGTGGCGTTGCGGCGAAAAAAGATATGATGTCCCTAATGGTGAGCTTTACAGAATATTCCATAAAAGTTGTTTATTTTTTTCTTTTTTCGCAGTATAATAAACACTATCATGATGTATCATGGAAAGTTGTGCTTTTGCGCAATGACAATTTTATGAAGGGAGTCTATT
>DLQV01000044.1:0-253 GCA_002474415.1 Lachnospiraceae bacterium UBA7598 | reverse complement strand
GAAGGGAGTCTATTGGAATGAGAAAAATGAAGAAATTTTTGGCAGGCTTGGCAGCCGGGGTAATGTGTGCGGCGGCGCTGCCGCTGGCAGGGGCAGAACTGCCGGATGGGAATGGCTTGGTGTTGGCAAAAGAGATGAGTTTTCGTTATGGAGTTTCGGAAGGAGAATATACGGTTTCAACAGAAACAGGCTCAGTTGCACTGAATTATGTTGTTTGGAATGATGGTACTATATCCATTAATGATTGCCCTGA
>DLQV01000189.1 GCA_002474415.1 Lachnospiraceae bacterium UBA7598 | reverse complement strand
TATACATGTCAAGCAAAAAGAAAATATATTGTGCAATGTGCACGAAAAGTTACGAAAAAAACCTACTCATTTCACAAAGTTGAGAATAACACTTGCGAAACTATACGAAAAAGGTGTATACTCTGCTTACTGAAAACGTTACCGGAAACATTGCCGTGAACGTTTTCAACCAGGAGGTACAGCATACGCTGTATCGCTACGAACGTATTTATTTCAGGAGGGTGAAACATGAAAAAGAAAATTGTATCAGCATTATTGGTTGCCGCAATGGTTGTCACTGCATTTGCAGGATGTGGAAGTGATAAGGGTGGCACATCCACACAGGGTGGAGATAAGACAAGCAAGAGTTCCGGAAAAGTTTACATGTTAAACTTTAAGCCAGAGACAGATGAAGCCTGGCAGGATCTGGCACAGACCTATACCGATCAGACAGGGGTAGAGGTAAACGTGCTTACCGCAGCAGACGGACAGTACGATACCACCTTACAGTCTGAGATGACAAAGTCCGATGCACCGACCATTTATACGATTGGAAGTGCTACGGATGCACAGACATGGAAAGATTACATTTATGATCTGACCGACAGCAGCTTATACAAGCATTTGAGTGACAAGTCACTTTCGATCAGCTATGATAATAAAATTGCTGCCGTAGCGAACTGCTATGAGTGCTACGGACTCATCTATAACAAGACGATCTTAGAGGGTTATTGTGGAATGGATGGAGCTGTAGTTTCTTCCATCGATGAGATCAACAACTTTGATACGTTAAAGAAGGTTGCAGACGACATTAACTCCCGTGTTGATGAGATCAACAAGGCACTGGGAACAGATCTGACGGAGGCATTTGCTTCTGCAGGACTGGACGACGGATCTTCCTGGAGATTCTCCGGACATCTTGCAAATATGCCACTGTATTACGAATTCAAGGATGACGGATGTGATCTGATAGCCGGAGAGGCAACCATCAAAGGTACATACCTTGACAACTTCAAGAACGTTTGGGATATGTATGTATCCGATTCCGCAGCAGATCCAAAAACTTTAAATTCCGGTGCATTAAATGCTGAGTCAGAGTTTGGTATGGGCGAGGCTGTCTTCTATCAGAATGGTGACTGGGAGTATTCCGCACTGACCAACGACGAGAATGGTTACACGGTTACTGCTGACGATCTTTCCATGATGCCAATTTATTTTGGTGTGGATGACGAAAACGAAGGACTTTGCGTTGGTACAGAAAACTACTGGGCAGTCAATGCAAAGGCTTCTCAGGAAGATATCGATGCATCTCTTGACTTCTTAGACTGGGTAATCACTTCTGATGAAGGACGCGATGCAATCACAAATACGATGGGACTGACCGCACCATTTGATACCTTTACAGGTGATTATGAAACAAAGAACAAGTTCTCCCAGGCTGCAAACAAGCTTATGTCAGACGGAAAGACTTCTGTAGCATGGAGCTTCAATGCTACTCCAAACGTAGATGACTGGAGAGCTGATGTTGTTTCTGCTCTGACTGCATATACTGCCGGCGAAGGCAAGTGGGATGCTGTAAAGACTGCATTTGTTGATGGATGGGCAAATCAGTGGAAGATTGCACATGAAGATGATGCGCAGTAATCAAAGATGATGGGAAAAGGGGTAAGTGGCATGCCGCTTACTCCTTTTTTAAAAGAAGCACCTGCAGTGCAGGCTGATACTGACAGGGGCTGCAGTTAGTGGAAAGGAATGTATTATGGAAAAAGCAATAAAAAAATATTTCCCGATTTTTCTGCTTCCGACAATGATTGCATTTGCAATTGGATTTATCGTACCGTTTGTTTATGGAATTTTCTTATCTTTTTGTAAATTTACAACCGTTACGGACTGGAAGTGGAATGGATTACAGAACTACTCGAAAATTCTTTTTGTCAATGGAAAACTCGACACAACATTTTTACACTCACTCTGGTACACGGCATTGTTTACGGTGGTATCTGTGTTAATCATCAATGTGGTTGCATTTATTATTGCAATGGCATTGACAAAAGGCATCAGGGGAACAAATCTTTTCCGTACGGTCTTTTTCCTGCCGAACCTGATTGGTGGTATTGTACTCAGTTACATCTGGCTGATGATTTTCAACAGCGTACTGTCACATTTTTCCAAGACAATCGTATCGACCCAGTGGTCAGCATTTTGGGGATTAATTATCGTTGTATGCTGGCAGCAGATTGGTTATATGATGATCATTTATATCGCCGGTATCCAGAATATTCCGGGAGAATTGTTTGAGGCGGCAAAGATTGATGGCGCAAATTCCTGGCAGCTGCTTCGGCATGTAACACTTCCGATGCTGATGCCAACCATTACGATTTGTACATTCCTGACGCTGACCAACGGATTTAAGCTGTTTGATCAAAACTACGCACTCACGGGTGGCAATCCGGGTAAGCTTTCCGAGATGCTTGCGTTAAACATTTACAACACCATGTATGGCAAGACCGGCTGGCAGGGCGTTGGTCAGGCAAAAGCCGTGATCTTCTTTATTCTTGTGGCGATTATTGCACTGGTACAGAATAAGATTACGACAAGCAAGGAGGTGCAGGAATAATGGCAAAGAAAGCAAACGAGCAGGTAAGTGCAGTCCGGAAGGCAAAACACGGATGGCTTTGGACCATATTATTTACGATCATCAGTATTTTGTGGATTGCACCGATTTTAGTAGTATTTTTAAATTCTTTTAAGAGAAAAGCTTTTATTTTTACCCATCCATTTTCTTTGGGAACAGAACCACTTTCCGCAGGCTGGGCACAGTTTAAACATGGTGTGGAGAGGGCACTCTGCGGATGGCTCAACTACAGCAATGGTATTCGCAAGACCAACTTCTGGAATAGCTTTGGATTATCACTGTTTATCACGATTGGATCGGTATTTTTGATTATTCTCTGCTGTTCCATGTGCGCATGGTACATCACCAGAGTACATACAAAAGTAACAAAGGCAATCTATGTGCTTTGCCTGTTTTCCATGATCGTACCGTTTCAGATGGTTATGTTTACACTCTCTAAGTTCGCAAATATTCTGCATCTGTCTAACCCGGTTGGTATTATGATTGTGTATCTTGGATTTGGTGCAGGACTTGCGGTGTTTATGTTTACCGGCTTTATCAAAGGTATTTCTCTTGAAATCGAGGAGGCTGCCATGATCGACGGTTGTACACCGCTGCAAACCTATTTCCGTGTGGTATTCCCGATCCTCAAGCCAACGACTGTGACGGTTGCGATTCTTGAGGCTATGTGGGTGTGGAACGATTTCCTGCTTCCGTATCTGGTATTGGATATTACAAAATACAAAACCATTCCGATCGCGATCCAGTTCTTGAAACAGAGTCATGGACAGATCGACTGGGGTGCCATGATGGCGGTACTTGTTCTTGCAATTTTGCCAATTATTATCTTTTATATTGCGTGCCAGAAGTATATAATAGAAGGAGTTCTTGCAGGTGCTGTCAAGGGCTAGCTAGAAAATAGACATTCCGTCTATGTATACGAGGTAAAAAGATGACAATTGTAGATATTGCGAAAGAGGCAGGATATTCTGTCAGTACAGTTTCCCGTGTCCTGAATGGCAGAAGAGATGTCAGCGAAGAAGCCCGTGACCGTATCATGCGAATTGTAGAAGCTTACCAGTTTGTACCGAATAACAATGCTAAGCATTTAAAACAAACCGTGAGCCAGAGTATTCTGATTCTCGTAAAAGGTACTTCGAATATGCTGTTTACAAATATTATAGAAGTGATACAGGATACGATTGAGGGATCGAATTATTCTTTGCGTGTGCATTATCTGGATGAAGATGCAGATGAAGTGAAAGAAGCGGTACGGATGTGCAGGGAACACAAGCCATTGGGAATTTTGTTTCTGGGAGGCAATGTGCAGTACTTTCATGAGGAGTTTGAATCCGTAAATATCCCATGCGTGCTGGTTACAGACCGGGCAGATAAATTAGGATTCCGTAATCTTGCATCGGTATCGACAGATGACGTTGCAGCTGCGGAGATGGCGGTAGATTATCTGTTTGACCATGGACATCGCAATATTGCTATTATCGGAGGGGATATGGCATTATCTTCTCCGAGTAAATACCGTAAAGCCGGAACGAAACGCAGTTTTGTAAAACATGGCTGTGAATTCAAAGAAGAGTACTATGCGGTAGCGCGATTCTCTTATGAGAGTGCATACAATGCCATGAAGCAGATTCTGGATTCCAAAAGACAGATTACGGCTGTTTTTGCCATGAGTGATGTGATGGCAGTTGGTGCCATGCGTGCAATTTTTGATGCGGGTCTGCGGGTGCCGGAGGATATCTCCGTGATTGGATTTGACGGAACACTTCTTGCAGATTATTATAATCCAAAGATTGTGACTGTTTGTCAGGGATATGAAAAGATAGCCAGAAAAAGCATTGATCTGCTGTTTGGCATGATTGATCTGAACAAACCGGCCACACATGAATTGGTTCCATTTAGTTTGAAAAACACTGAGAGCGTAAGCTCTATTTGATTTCTGCTCATTTTTAGAAGCCGTGCAGCATTGCTGTGCGGCTTCAACTGTTTCTGGAAACAAGCAGATGGTAGGTAGTTGCGGCAAGCGGTACAGCAAATAATATTCCCCAGATACCAAAGGCGCCGCCGCCTGCGATTACCGCGGCGAGTACCCAGATGCCGGGAAGCCCGATCGAATGTCCGACTACGCGGGGATAGATGAAATTTCCTTCAATCTGCTGGAGAATTGTTAAAAAGACAAGAAATATCAGCGCTTTTACCGGGGAAACCGTAAGAAGCATACAGGCACCGACTGCGGCACCGATATAAGCTCCGATTACCGGAAGCAGTGCGGTTACACCGACCAGGCAGCCGATCATGGCAGCATAGGGCAGCTGCAGAATCCACATGCCGATGGCACAGAGTACACCGAGAATCACCGCCTCTACGGTCTGACCTACCAGAAAACGATGAAAGGACTGATTGAGAATCGTCAGTACATAGCGGATTTTTTTGCCACGGAAGACACCGAAACACCGGTCGATCAGGGTGATACTTGTCCGTAAGAGGGATTCTTTGGCGGCGAGCAGATAAAAAGAAAACATCAGTCCAGGCAGGAAGATCAAAAGAAAGCTGCCAAGCTTTTCCAGGGAGCTTTTCATACTTTTTGCCAGCCGGGGAATTTTCTGAATCAGTGTATCCCAACAAAAAGGTTCATCCATCCACGCCTGGATTTCGTTTCCCATACCAAGGTCCATTT
>DLQV01000254.1:4703-4850 GCA_002474415.1 Lachnospiraceae bacterium UBA7598 | reverse complement strand
CCCCACATTTTATTAAAGGTATACATGTTAAACGGAAGGGAATACAGCTCCCCTTTGTAATTTGCTACCGGTGAATTTGTAAAGCGGTTAAACTCTGCAAATTTTGTAATGTAATCCCACACTTTTTTATTGTTGGTATGGAAAATG
>DLQV01000254.1:0-4602 GCA_002474415.1 Lachnospiraceae bacterium UBA7598 | reverse complement strand
TTCCCTTTTGCGGCCGCCTCATGAGCAAATACGGAGCCATACAATCCTGCTCCTACCACCAGATAATCATACTTCATTTCTTTCTCCTTTGTTTTATTATCAGTTCAATCAGCCATAGTAAAATACAGCCGCACAAAACGCCTATGGTGTTGGTCAGCATATCATCTACTTCACAATACCCTCGTTTCGTCACATACTGGCTTAATTCCGTCAAAACCGAACAGATACCTCCGAGCACAACGCATTTCCACATTGGTCGAAGCCTGCGGAAACAAAGCGGTGCCAAAATTCCAAAAGGCACTGTCATAAGAATATTTTCGATAAAAAATGCATGGGTAATCACACTGTATCCCCATGTAGAAAATAATTCCAGATTCATAGAACCACTTCTGGAACCAGGTTCTCTGGAAAAAAAAGTAATCTGTATCACTACAAGTATATAAATTGCAAAAAGCACTCGAAAAAACCGAAGGGATGCTTTTTTCCCATCCTTTTTTTCAGAAAGCACGATCGTTACGATCAATCCGAGCACTACAATAATTAATGCCCACGGCACATACCGAATCGGCTGACGCATATCTGCTAAAATTTGTTTTATAATTTCACACCACATAAATTTTATTATAGCCATGGTTCAAAAAAGATACAAGTATATTTCTTTATTTCTATGTAAAACCGTCACAAGATAGTGTAATATATAAAGAAAAAGTTACTGTTCGCAGAGGCCTTACAGACAGTAACAGGAAAATACTTCGGAAGGACCGTCTGTTATTATGATCACAATAAGTTTATGTATGATTGTCAAAAATGAAGAACCTGTTTTAGCAAAATGTCTGGATTCCGTTGCTTCCATGATGGACGAAATCATCATCGTTGATACCGGCTCCACAGACCGCACCAAAGAAATCGCTGCACAATACACTAACCGGATCTACGATTTTTCCTGGTGTGATGATTTCTCTGCCGCAAGAAATTATGCCTTTTCGCTTGCGACTATGGATTATATCTACTGTCCGGATGCGGACGAGTACCTTGATCTGGAAAACCAAAGACGCTTTCTCCGATTAAAAGGCGCTCTTCTTCCGGAAATTGAAATTGTTCAGATGAACTATATCACTCCACCGGATTTCAACACGGTACAGAACTGCAAGAAAGAACCACGACCAAAACTTTTTAAACGGCTGCGCACGTTTTCATGGGTCGATCCGGTTCATGAAACGATTCGCACCGATCCCATTGTCTATGACAGTGATATCGATATTCTGCACCGCCCACATGCCATGCACGCCAAACGTGATTTTGCTATGTTTGAAAAAGCATTTCGTGAAAATCGTGTCCTCTCGGAAAAAATCACGCGCATGTACGCAAAAGAACTTTATAAATGTGGGGATGCGGAAGATTTTCTACGCGCGGCAGATTATTTTTCGATACATTATGAAGCTCATGCCGATGCAGAATCTGCCTGCATTCTGGCTCATGCTGCCCGGATTCAAAATTCTGTGGATGATTTCTTTTCCATCTGCCTGAAAGATATGTGCAGTTCTTCCTGTTCCGAGATCTGTTATGAGATCGGACAATACTACCGAGACCGGCAGAATCCCCAGGAAGCTTCTCTGTGGTTTTATAATGCTGCATTTGAGACACAGCCTGTTCTGGATATTGAAATTTCAGGGAAAAAAGCACTGCTTCAGCTGGCGGAATGTTATCGCACGCTGGCAGAAAATACACTCTGTACTCCTTCCTCTGCCGAAGATCTTCTCTCCCGTGCCGCAGAATATGAACAACAGGCACAGGCGTGGGAACTGCCGGAAGAATTATAATGTGTAAAAAATATTTGTAAAAAAAAATACCGGTGCAGCTGCACCGGCAAAAATCTTTGATTAATTTATAAATCAATCCACTTCTTATCCACCCAGTATCCTCTGGTCTGATTCCAACGACGATATTGTACCTTATCTTTATTAATACGAAACTTTGTTACAATCTCATCGGCATATGGTGCAATCCCTATATCACTCTGAATGGCCTGTTCCTGCACATCCTGTTCTACATCCGCTGCGCTCACACTCGCGATAGGCGCAACAACAAGTAACGATGCACACATTGCTGTTGCTATTAAAAATTTCTTTTTCATATTAATTTCCTTCTTTTTTAAATTTAAATCCACTCTTTTTCATAAACTCTGCACCTTTGCGATCTATTGGAAGCGTTTTATGTTCACTATGAACATAATATTTCCCATCTACTTCATACAAATATGCATCCTTTTGATCTATGTTCCAAATGCTGTTCTCCATATCATATGTGTTCTCCGGTTCCTCATATCTCGGCTGAAGGATAAGCGAATAAGAAAGCACCAACAACGCAACCGCAATCACCGGAACGAGAATTCTTCCAATACGCGAACTACTTTGCTTTCCCTCCGCAACCAGATGAAATCGTTCGATCAGATGATCCGAATGATCTTCAAACAACGGCATGGCTCCTGCAGGTTTTCGAAACTCTTTTCCCTGCACATTTGCCTTATACTCTTTTAAAATTACCGCCAGATAGTTGCCACGCTCTGCCGCCTTGAGTTTCTTTGTGACCGTCTGGTCACAACGGATCTCAATACTCTGATACATATCTCTTTTTAAAATATACACAAACGGGTTCCACCAGAACACAATACACAGAATGTTGATCAACTGTATCGTCAGTATATCCTTATTATCCAAATGTGTATATTCATGTAGAATAATATAATGTAATTCTTCACGCGAATATTTTTTGTCCGGAATCAATATCCGTTTCTCAAAAATCCCCATACAGCACGGTACTTCTACCGCTGCTGTCTGTACGATCCTAATATTCTGCTTCTCTTTATCAGTACAAATTTCATCTAAAATTCTATTTGACTGCACATCGTCTGTTTTTTCGATTTGCGAAAAATATACTGCAACTCTGTGATACTGTATCAGATACCGCGTCAAAAGAACTGTCATGACCACTGCCCATGCCACCACAAATATATGATAGACATAGATTTCGTGCCCTGCCACACAGGTTATTTCACACCCGAATATCTGATACAGAAAATTATACAGGCTGCCTCCGGATACCACTTTCGTCCATGGCAACTCTACCGGAACGGCAAGCCGGATGAGACAAAACAAATACAAAATGATGATTCCTGTCATACTAAATAAATTCAGCAGAACCGATCGTTTTCTGAAAAGGTAGCACAGCATAATAAAAACGCTGCTCCAAACGAACGTCATCCAAACCGAAAATATCGTTATTTGCATTCTTATTCCTCAGCATTTTTTAAAGTGTCGATAATCTCCTCTAACTTTGCAATAACTTCTGCATTTTTTTCTTTTGTTTTCTTGTCCTTTGCTCCAATCAGAGCTGCTGTGATGTTTGCAATAGAGCTGCTGTCAATTCCACGCTTAATCAGCACAGATGCATAATAATCGTCCTTGGACATTGATGGTGCAAGCTTACGTGCATAAGTCTTAACGGTTTTCTCCAGTCCTACAACTTCCAGATAGCCATCCGTTGTCAGAGACTGAACGGTTTTAAACAATGTAACATTGTTCCATCCGTCTGCTGCAAGGCGCTCTGCCATCTCATTTGCAGTCATTGGTTCATTTGCTTTCCACAGAAAATTCATTAGTTCTTCCTGTCTTACTGTTAAATAGTCTTTGTTCTTCATGTTTTTCCTCCATAAGTTCTTTGCTCTTTTTTCTATAGGTTGTAACCGTCATTCACAGACATTACATGTATTCCCTCAGCTGCCCTATGTATTTTTACACCAGACAATTTACTTTATCCTATCATATTTTGATTACAATTTCAATTCCTTTTGGTTTGCTTCTCGGATAACCATAATATCGTTCATCTGCAACACCGTGTCTTTCTGTGGAAGAATTGATAAATCCTCCCGCAGCACCAGAAAAATCGTTATCTGATTATTATCCTCCACATCTTCAACCGTTTGTCCTGCATAACGCCGATCCACAAAAATCTCTGCAATTTCTTTGATATCTTCATTTTTCAGGCTTGAAATATTGCTTTTGCGCTGATACTGCTCCACAAAACCAGCACTGATAATACCAGTTGGAATTGCGACAACACCAACGCCCAGATAAGCAATCCCGATTGCCATGATCCGCCCCAGCGTTGTAATGGGATAAATGTCTCCGTATCCAACCGTCAACAGTGTCGACATGCTCCACCAGATTCCACTGAACGCATTTCGGAAAACTTCCGGCTGTGCCTCATGCTCCACACTGTACATACATAAGCTGCTTGCCAGCATTAAAATCACCACAATAAAAACGGAAGAAATGATCTGATTACGTTTTTCATATAATACCGTCGTGATGACATTGAACGAATCGTATTTTGCATTAAGGCGGAACAAATGAAAAATACGCGCAACCCTTAGCATCCGGAAAATCACAAAACCAGACAGGAAAAATACCGGAATGATCGTCAACAGATCCACAACACCATCAAACGATACCAGAAAACGCAGTCTCGCGCGTATCCTGCTCCGGTCCGGATACAGGTATTCCGCGGTCCATATCCGAAGCACATATTCAATGCAGAAAATCA
>DLQV01000060.1:8301-9672 GCA_002474415.1 Lachnospiraceae bacterium UBA7598 | reverse complement strand
ACCGAACTGTGCTTTACCACCCAGTGGCTGCTGTGTAACTAAGGAGTAAGGACCAGTAGAACGTGCATGGATCTTATCATCAACCAGATGATGCAGCTTCAGGTAATGCATGTGTCCGATGGTAACTTTTCCGTCGAAGTATTCTCCGGTACGTCCATCACGCAGCTGAACCTTTCCATCACGGGAAATCGGAACACCCTTCCACAGACTTCTGTGTGCACGATTCTCTGACAGGTAATCCATAACATCCTCTCTCAGAGTATCTTTATACTTATCGTAGAAGTTTTCTTCTCCGTTTTCTGCTTCCTCTGCGTCAAACGGCATATTTACATAATCATTTGCAAGTTCCAGTGTATCCTGGATATCAATCTCCTTGGCACCATCGAATACCGGAGTCTCAATATTAAATCCAAGTGCCTTTGCAGCAAGGCTTAAGTGAATCTCCAGCACCTGTCCGATGTTCATTCGGGAAGGCACACCCAAAGGATTCAATACGATATCAAGTGGACGACCATTTGGAAGATATGGCATATCCTCAACAGGTAATACACGGGAAACGACACCCTTGTTACCATGACGTCCGGCCATCTTATCACCAACGGAAATCTTACGTTTCTGTGCAATGTAAATACGAACGGATTCGTTTACTCCAGGAGATAACTCATCGCCATCTTCTCTTGTAAATACTTTGGCATCTACAACAATACCATATGCACCGTGCGGTACCTTCAGGGAAGTATCACGAACCTCACGCGCTTTTTCACCAAAGATTGCGCGAAGCAATCTCTCTTCTGCGGTAAGCTCTGTCTCTCCCTTTGGTGTAACCTTTCCTACCAGAATATCTCCGGCACGAACTTCTGCACCGACACGAATGATTCCGCGCTCGTCAAGATCCTTTAATGCATCATCACCGACACCCGGTACATCTCTTGTAATTTCTTCCGGTCCGAGCTTCGTGTCACGGGACTCTACTTCATATTCCTCAATATGAACAGATGTATATACATCATACTCTACCAGACGCTCGCTTAAGAGAACAGCATCCTCGTAGTTGTAACCTTCCCATGTCATGAAACCGATCAGTGGGTTCTTTCCAAGTGCCAGCTCACCATTGGATGTAGATGGTCCATCAGCGATCACCTCGCCCTTTGCTACTTTCTGTCCCTTAAACACGATCGGTCTCTGGTTATAGCAGTTGGACTGGTTGCTTCGTGCAAACTTTGTCAGAATATATTCTCTGCGGTTTCCGTCTTCCTCACGTACTACGATACGATTGGACTCAGAACTTTCCACAATACCTGCTTCTTTTGCAAGTACGCAGACACCGGAATCAACCGCAGTCTTTGTCTCCATACCGGTTCCTACTACAGG
>DLQV01000060.1:200-8257 GCA_002474415.1 Lachnospiraceae bacterium UBA7598 | reverse complement strand
ACTGCCTGACGCTGCATGTTAGATCCCATCAGTGCTCGGTTTGCATCATCGTTCTGCAGGAATGGAATCAACGCTGTAGCAACAGAGAATACCATCTTTGGAGATACGTCCATGTAATCAAATGCTGTCTTATCGTACTCCTGTGTCTCTTCACGGTAACGACCAGATACCGAATTACGAACAAAATGTCCATCCTCATCCAGTTTCTCATTCGCCTGTGCTACATGGTAATTATCTTCCTCATCCGCAGTCATGTATACAACTTCGTCTGTAACACGAGGATTGTCTTTATCTGATTTATCAATCTTGCGGTACGGAGCCTCAACAAATCCGTACTCATTGATTCTTGCGTAACATGCCAGAGAGTTGATCAGACCGATGTTTGGTCCTTCAGGCGTCTCAATTGGGCACATACGTCCATAATGCGAATAATGGACATCTCGTACCTCGAATCCGGCACGGTCTCTGGACAAACCACCAGGTCCCAATGCAGAAAGACGTCTCTTATGTGTCAGCTCACCAAGCGGGTTGTTCTGATCCATAAACTGAGACAGCTGGGATGATCCGAAGAACTCTTTTACCGCAGCGGTAACTGGTTTGATGTTGATCAGACTCTGCGGAGAAATTCCCTCGAGATCCTGTGTCGTCATACGCTCACGAACCACTCTTTCCAGACGGGAAAGACCAATACGGTACTGGTTCTGTAATAATTCACCGACCGCACGAATACGACGGTTTCCTAAGTGGTCAATATCATCGTCTGTTCCGATGCCCCACTCCAGATGCATATTGTAGTTGATGGATGCGAAGATATCCTCTTTTGTAATATGCTTTGGAATCAGATCTGCAATATCTCTCTTAATTGCAGCGATACGCTCTTCCAATGTCTCATTTTCTTCCATAATCTGCTGCAGAGCCGGATAATATACCAGTTCTGTCACGCCAATAGCCTTTGGATCCTCAATTTCCGGAATCCAGCTTCTGATATCTACCATCATAGAAGAAAGAACTTTTACGTTACGTGTCTCTGTCTGAATCCAGAGTGCTGGAACTGCAGCATTCTGAATCTGATCTGCCAGATCACGGTCAACGGTTGTGCCTGCCTCTGCAATCACTTCTCCGGTAGAAGGATCCAGTACATCCTCTGCCAGAACCTGTCCGTTGATACGGTTCTTTAAAGCAAGCTTCTTATTAAATTTGTAACGTCCTACTTTTGCCAGATCATATCTTCTCGGATCGAAGAACATGGCAGTGATCAGGCTCTCTGCACTTTCTACAGAAAGCGGCTCACCCGGACGGATCTTTTTATATAACTCTAATAAACCAGCCTCAAAACTTCCCTGCGGCTCACGCTCTGTGATCGCCGGGTCTTTCTGCAGGGATGCCAGAATCTTTGGCTCCTCGCCGAACATGTCAATAATCTGCTGGTTGGTACCTACGCCAAGTGCACGAAGTAATACAGTAATCGGCACTTTACGGGTTCTATCTACTCTTACACTGAAAACGTCATTGGAGTCAGTCTCATACTCGAGCCATGCACCACGGTTCGGGATAACAGTACATGAATAAAGAGTTTTACCCACTTTATCATGAGCAATTCCGTAATAGATACCAGGGGAACGAACCAACTGGCTGACGATTACTCGCTCTGCACCATTGATAACGAACGTACCTGTCTCTGTCATAAGAGGAAGATCACCCATGAAAATTTCATGTTCGTTAATCTCATCTGTCTCTTTGTTATGAAGTCTAACCTTGACTTTCAAAGGTGCTGCATATGTTGCATCTCTCTCTTTGCATTCTGGAATTGTATATTTTACATCGTCTTCGCACAGTGTAAAATCAACAAAATCCAGACTCAGATGACCACTGTAATCTGTGATCGGGGAGATATCTGCAAATGCTTCTTTTAAACCTTCATCCAGGAACCACTGATAAGAATTCTTCTGGACTTCGATCAGGTTTGGCATCTGCAAAACCTCTTTCTGTCTTGAGTAACTCATACGCAAGCCTTTTCCAGCCTTGACTGGACGTATTCTGTTTTTCTCCATTGACGTTTCACCTCTCGTTTTTATTTCAATCTAGTTTTTCCTAAAAAAGAGCATGGAAATGCCTAGTGCACCACAATAGTGCAACTTATACTATACAATAAAATCCAGGGAAATGCAAGAATTATTTTTGAGAACTTTTTCAGATAGAAAAGAACGGGGTTGGATTTGCCGCATTACAGCTAAATAAAATAACCCACCAGAAATGCAAGCATCTCTGCCGGGTTATTATTATTTATCTTATGCTTTTCGTCGCTTACGCACAGATTACTTTAATGTAACCTTTGCTCCTTCAGCCTCAAGTTTAGCCTTAGCTTCTTCAGCAGATGCCTTGTCAGCCTGCTCCTTAATTACCTTAGGTGCTCCATCAACAGCATCCTTAGCTTCCTTCAGTCCAAGACCTGTGATCTCACGAACAACCTTGATAACCTTAACCTTGTTTGGTCCAACTTCTGTTAACTCTACGTCGAACTCTGTCTTCTCTTCAGCTGCTGCTGCGTCTCCGCCTGCTGCTGCTACTACAACGCCTGCTGCTGCAGATACGCCGAACTCTTCTTCACATGCCTTTACAAGGTCATTTAACTCTAATACGCTTAATTCTTTGATAGCATCGATAAACTCTGCTGTTGTTAACTTTGCCATGATTATTTCCTCCGTTATAATTTTATTTTTAATAATTATTCTGCTGCTGGTGCTTCTTCAGCCGGTGCTGCTTCTTCTGCTGCATCTGCTGCGTCACCCTTCTCTGCGATCTGATTAAGAACGCGAGCAAGATTTGTGATAGGTGACTGTAAGCTTCCAAGTAACTTGGAAAGAAGTACTTCTCTGCTTGGTACACTTGCGATCTGCTTCATTCCCTCTGCGTCATAGTATGTTCCTTCTACAACGCCGGCCTTGATCTCAAGGCTTGGAGCCTTCTTTGCGAACTCTGCCAGAACTCTGGCTGGAGCTGTAGCATCTTCTGTAGATACTGCAAATGCATTAGGTCCTTCCAGGACATCCTTTAAGCTCTCGAACTCTGTTCCCTCGATTGCGCGGTTTACTAAAGTATTCTTGTATACTTTGTAAGTTACGCCAGCTTCTCTTAAGTTTTTACGAAGCTGTGTATCTTCAGCAACTGTAAGTCCACGGTAGTCAACTACTACGAGTGTCTGTGCGTCCTTAATTGTTTCAGAAATCTCCTGAACGATCGGCTGCTTTAATTCTACCTTTGCCACGATTCATTTACCTCCTTATTTTATTTCTTGCATATAGCGTGAGGTATAATAAAAAACCCTCCGCCTTACAGCAGAGGGGTATCATTCTTTATGACGATTATCATCAAAAATTCCCTCGGTAGGTGGATTTCCCTTTACGCCATCGCAATATGCGATAGCACCTTACTGTCTTCGGCAATATGCTTTGCTATTATAATATGTTCTTATGCGGATGTCAAGTGTTTTCCGCATTTTGCTTGAGTAAGTCTAATCATACATTCTCGCCAGAAACCGTTTCCGGTCTCTGGCTTCTGATTCTTATATTACTGAGCAATCTTTACAACGTTAAGCTTTACGCCAGGTCCCATTGTAGAGGTTAATACAGCACTCTTAATGTACTGACCCTTTAAGCTTGAAGGCTTAGCCTTGTTGATTGCGCCCATAAGAGACTGGAAGTTGTCGTTCAACTGCTCACTTGTAAATGAAGCTTTTCCAACTGGCACGTGGATAATATTTGTCTTGTCCAAACGATACTCAATCTTACCAGCCTTGATGTCGTTAACAGCCTTGGTAACATCCATGGTAACTGTACCAGCTTTTGGGTTTGGCATTAAGCCCTTCGGTCCAAGGACACGTCCTAAACGTCCTACAACACCCATCATATCTGGTGTGGCAACTACAACATCGAAGTCTAACCATCCCTCGTTCTGGATCTTCGGAATTAATTCCTCTCCTCCAACGAAGTCAGCTCCTGCTGCCTGTGCCTCGTCTACCTTAGTTCCCTTTGCGAAAACTAATACCTTAACGGTCTTACCTGTTCCGTGTGGCAGTACAACCGCACCACGGATCTGCTGCTCTGCGTGACGTCCATCACAGCCCGTTCTAAGATGAAGCTCGATTGTCTCATCAAATTTCGCTGTGGCATTCTTCTTTACGAGGTCGATTGCTTCAGCAACATCGTACTGAGCACTTCTATCGTATGCCTTTACAGCGTCCTGATATTTCTTTCCTCTTTTCATGAAATATAAACCTCCTGGTGGTAATATCGGGTGGGAAATCAATTACCCTCCCACATTTCTTCTTAAACTTAGATTAGTCTACTACTTCAACGCCCATAGATCTTGCTGTACCAGCGATCATGCTCATAGCAGCTTCGATATTTGCAGCGTTTAAGTCAGGCATCTTCAGCTCAGCGATTTCCTGAACCTGTGCCTTTGTAATCTTTGCAACCTTTGTCTTGTTTGGTTCACCAGAACCAGACTTGATCTTGCAGGCTTTCTTGATCAGTACTGGTGCAGGAGGAGTCTTAGTAATAAAGCTAAAGCTTCTGTCTGCATATACTGTAATAACTACAGGGATAATTAAGTCGCCCTGATCGGCTGTCTTTGCATTAAACTGCTTTGTAAACTCAACAATGTTTACACCATGCTGTCCAAGTGCTGGTCCAACTGGAGGAGCAGGTGTTGCCTTTCCAGCAGGAATCTGCAGCTTAATGTATCCTTCAACTTTCTTTGCCATTGGAATTGCCTCCTTAATTCATCTTCTTTACATCTGCGAAACTTACTTCTACCGGTGTTTCGCGACCGAACAGATCTACATTGATCGTAACCGTCTGTTTGTTGTGGTTCATCGCCGTAATCACACCGCAGGTATCTTTCCAGACACCGCCGATAACAACGATCATATCGCCTTCTGCAAAATCCACCACAACGTTCTCAGCTTTGATTCCAAGCGGTCTCATTTCAGCATCTGTGAGTGGCACCGGTTTGCTTCCCGGTCCAACGAACCCTGTCACACCACGGGTATTGCGGACAACATACCATGTGTCATCGTTCATAATCATATGAATCAGCACATAGCCCGGGAACATCTTCTTGGAAACCTGTTTCTTCACTCCGTTTTTGACTTCCGTCACTTCCTCAAGAGGAACACGGACCTCTAAAATCTGGTCTTCCAGATGTCTGTTCTCAATTGTCTTGTCAATATTCGCTTTGACTTTGTTCTCATAACCTGAATAGGTATGAACTACATACCAGTTCGCCTCTGCCATAAATCACTATGCCTCCGTTAAAATTTCAAACCAACAAGGAAATTCACACCGTGCTGAATCGCCCAATCCAGCAGTGCAATAATAAGACCGACTACAACGGATGTAACAATCACTGCAATGGTCTGTCTGACAACTGATTTTTGCTCCGGCCAGATGATCTTTTTGAACTCTGCCTTTACGCCGTCAAACCAGTTTGTCTTTGGAGCCTTTTCAACGTTTTCTGTCTGTCCCATTTCATAACTCCTTTGCTCTGTACGGACTATTTGGTTTCCTTATGAACTGTATGAGTCTTGCAGAATCTACAGTACTTCTTGGTTTCCATTCTGTCCGGATGAGTCTTCTTGTCCTTTGTCATGTTGTAATTACGACGCTGACATTCTGTGCAGGCTAATGTAATCTTTGTACGCACAACTTCCACCTCCGTTTTAATTTTCGTGTTTTGTCTCGCCTAAAAAAAGGCATAAAAAAAAGACCTACTTCCAAGCTTTCATACTATATCATGATTTTCCATGCCCGTCAACATCTTTTCCAATGGTTTCTACGATTTTTTTGCACCTTTTACACCAAATTGTGAATTTTTAGTGAATTTTTACCATATACAAGGGTATAGGAAATGCGGTATGATGCCGATATACTAATCAAGTAAAATCTTTTTTCGGTGCAAAGGATATGCACCTCACATAAGAACAGGTCTTTTACGGTCCTGCTCTTAATCCTCAATTCAAGGAAGAAAGGAGGGGAATCTCAATGGCAAGGATTGATAATGCCTACGCTTATTATATCTCGACGTATGCCCAGAAAACGGTTTCACGTTATGATTCACACAAAAAGAGTGAACTGCGCAAAGTTTACAATGAAATTGTCAAAATAAATAAAGATTCGCCTCTTTACAAGATTCCGAATCTCACTGACGCGAAAAAATATGCCATCGATATCAAGGAAAATGCCCGTTCCATTCAAAACGTTGTGGCATCTCTTTCCGATCAGTACGGTTCGTTTGAAGATTCTTTCAAGAAGAAAGTTGCCATGTCCTCCGATGATGAAAAAGTCAGTGTGACCTATATCGGCGACGGGAGTGAGGAAAGCAAAACCAGCAACTTTGACATTGAAGTCCAGCAGCTCGCTACCCCTCAGATCAATCAGGGACGGTTTTTAAAAGACAACACTTTGTCGATGCGTCCTGGTGCGTATTCTTTTGATCTGAATACTCCGGGCGCCGCATATGAATTTCAATATAATATCAATTCCGATGAAACCAATCTGGATGTGTTAAACAAACTGGCCCGGCTTGTCAACTCCTCCAGTCTCGGAATTACTGCCGAAATCCAGTCTGACGGAAACGGTTCGAGTGCGCTGAAACTGACTTCTACGCAGACCGGTCTGGCAGAAAATGAAACCGAACTTTTTTCTATCACACCAGATGCAAGTACCGGTTCCACAGAAATTATGGATCAGCTGGGAATTGACCGAATCACTTCCCCTGCACATAATTCCTCTTTTACCTTAAACGGCACCAGCCATTCATCCCTGACCAATACCTTTTCCATCAATCAGATATTTGAGCTGACATTAAAACAGCCAACCAACGGTCAGCCGGTAAACATTGGCTTCAAAACAGATGCAGATGCAATCGCAGACAATATCCAGTCACTGGTAGATGCTTATAATTCTATTCTTACCACTGCAACCGTTTATGCAGATACCGATGCCAGTGCCGGAAACAAACTTCAGACAGAAATTCTTTCCATCTCTGGTTCGAGTCGGAGCACTTTACAGGATATTGGTCTGGTCACAGACGAAAATGGCTCTATCTCCATTGATAAGGAAGCTCTCCGGGAAGCGGTTGTTCCGGAACGCGATCAGGATACATTTGAAACCTTATCCCAATTTCGGGATTCCATCGGAAAAGAAGCAGAAAACATCTCCATCAATCCGATGAACTATGTAAACAAAATTGTCGTGGCCTATAAAAATCCCGGTCACAACTTCGCGACTCCATACATCACATCCATCTATTCCGGAATGATGCTGGATAAATATGTATAACAAAAGAGCATTTCAACTGTAACCATACAGCAAATGCTCTTTTTTATTTTCGTAGAAGCCTATCCCAGTTCTTTTTCGCACATTTCCAGCGCAGAAGCGATCACAGCGTCCATATCATAGTATTTATACTCTCCGAGTCTTCCCCCGAAAATGACATTTTCTTCCTTTTCTGCGAGTTCTTTATATTTCTGATAAAGTGCTCCGTTCTTTTCATCGTTTACCGGATAGTACGGTTCATCCCCCGGTTTCCACTCTGAACTGTACTCCCGCGAAATTACAGTCTTCGGTAAATCACGCCCCTCATCATCCTTGCCAAATTCAAACCATTTGTGTTCAATAATACGTGTCCACGGTGTCTGGGCATCCGTATAATTGACTGCGGCGTTACCCTGGAAATTTGGAATATCCAAAAGCTCTGTCTCAAACCGTACGGAACGATATTCCAATGCACCAAGCGAATAACCAAAATACGCATCTATCGCTCCCGTATATACTGTTTTCTCAGCCAGTGCCTCCAGTTCCTCTTTTTGCTCCAGATAGTCCACGCCAAGCCGGACTTCAATTCCCTCCAGCAGATGTTCGACCATCTTTGTGTAACCGCCCATCGGAATTCCCTGGTACAGTGCATTAAAATAATTGTTATCAAACGTCAGCCGTACCGGAAGACGCTTGATAATAAAAGCAGGCAGATCCGTGCACTTACGCCCCCATTGTTTC
>DLQV01000060.1:0-133 GCA_002474415.1 Lachnospiraceae bacterium UBA7598 | reverse complement strand
ATCGGTTCCTACAAGACTGATCGCCTGTTCCTCAAGATTTTTCGGTTCTGTAATTCCTGCTGCTTTTTTCTGCTGCTCAATTTTCGCCGCTGCCTCCTGCGGTGTCACCACACCCCACATTTTATTAAAGGTA
>DLQV01000100.1 GCA_002474415.1 Lachnospiraceae bacterium UBA7598 | reverse complement strand
CTTTTTTGCTTTTTCAATGATCTGATCGATCAGTTCCAGATTATCTTTATTGGCATCTGCATATGCCAGTGTCTCTTTAATTTCCTCATCCGAAATAAATTCGTCTGCCTTTAATGATTTTACGTCATACATATTTTCTTTTATCCTCCTTGTGTATTCTCCTTCATCAGTGATAATCACCGCGGTTTACGACTACTTTGTATCCAACACTTTCCATACGGCGCGCCATACAGTGCCGGCACTCTGCTGCCTCATCTCCCGTACAGATTTTATTATCATATAATTTATATTTTTCCCGTACCGCTACCGGGGACAGATTCGGCATCACAACATTCGCCCCTGCCTGAATTCCTTTTTCCCTGCCCAGCGGATGAATCGTCCCCAATGCGGTTGTCGATGGCAGCAGCACATGCGGATGCAGCAGCCTTATGATGGACAAAAGCCGCAGAGTATCTTCCATTGTTCCCGCCTTTTTTTCGCCAAACGGGGTATCTTTCTGGGGAATAAATGGGCCGATGCCTACCATATGTGGTTGCAGTTTCCGGATAAACTGTAAATCTTCATACAGGGTATCCACCGTCTGTTCCGGCGAACCGACCATAAATCCACATCCCACCTGATAACCAATTTCTTTTAAATCCCACAGACAGTCCATGCGATGCTTCCAGGACATTTCTGCCGGATGCAGTTTTCCGTAATGTGCCTCGTCTGCGGTCTCGTGACGCAGCAGATACCGGTCCGCTCCGGCATCAAAAAATGCCTGATAGCTGGCATGTTCTTTTTCTCCGATGGAAAGTGTCACTGCACAATCCGGATACTGTGCCTTGATCTGCCATATCAGAGCACAGATCTTATCATCCGTAAAATACGGATCTTCCCCACCCTGCAGTACAAAGGTCCGAAATCCCAGTTCATACCCATTTGCACAGCAAGAAAGAATCTCTTCCTCCGTCAGACGATAGCGGTCCGCTTTGTGGTTGCTCTTTCGAATGCCACAGTAAATGCAGTCATTCTTACAGTAATTGGTAAATTCAATCAGTCCACGGATAAACACCTGTTTTCCGTATATGGCATCCGCTTGCTTACGTGCCCGCGCATGAAGAAATGCAATGGTCTCAGCATCGTTTGTTTCCATCAAAAGGGCAAGCTGCTCACGGGTAATATCCTGTTTATTTTCAATTTCTGTTATGATCTGCTGTAACATTCGCATACACCGTCTTGGCACTCACGCCATCCAATCTTCCAATTTTTCCGGACAGGGCATTGATTTCATCCTGTGCCCCGTCTACCGCCACGCTGATAATATTGACACCTCGCGAACGGTAAGGGATCCCCATCCGTCCTACAATCAGATGCCGGTATTCATGCAACAGATGATTTAACGGTTCTGCCGCCTCTTCATTTTCTACCATAATTCCAATCAATGCGATTCTTGTCTCCATACCGCTCCCCTTTCTTATTTTCTTATGCAAAAAAGCTGTACCTCTTTCAAGGTACAGCTTTCCTATAATTCCCGCACTTTTGCCAAAATGCAGAAAATCCCTGTCTTATCATGCCGTGCTATACCTTTCATCTCAACCAAAGTTTTGATGTCAGAGTCGTCTTAATTTTAAAAAATCCGGTTCGAGGGTTATGAAAAGACATAGCCCCAAAAGCAGATTTTTCCTACCATTGTATTTAAACACACGACAATATCGATAGCAAGTTTTTAATGAGATACAATCTATTTTGTAGATTCTTTGAGTACTACTTCATACGATAACAGCGTCCGATCCGGCACTGTTTCTCCTTCGATCTGTGCTAACAGGTTCTTGCAGGCTTCCATTCCGAGTTCTCTTGCGTTGAATGAAAGCGATGTAATGGATGGTATATTGTTTTCCAGCACAGAACTGTTGTAAAACGACGCCACACGGATATCCTGCGGCACTTTTATGTGCTCCTGCCGCAGCTTACGAAGTACCTGGATACAGATGGCATCATCCATACATACAATACAGTCTGCCCCTTTTTCCAAAACTTTCTCCACCGCGCGGTCCATAAATGCCCGGCTCTCTAAATTCCGGTAAACAAGTGTTTCTTCCACTTCTCTTCCTGCTTCCTGATATGCCTGCTGATATCCTTTATACCGGTTTTGATTGACCACAAAGGATTCACTTCCTCCGAGCAGTGCAATATGTTTCATCTGACGCATCAGCAAAATAGATGTCAGTTCCCTGCATGCACTCTGCTGGTCATTGTCCACCTGTTTGACTTTGCGGTATGCGGTACTACCGGTTGTGACAAACGGAATCTTTTTTTCTAAAAGCAGTTCGATCTGCGGATCCTTTAAAAAAGTCCGCAACAGCACGATTCCATCTACTTTACGGTTTCTTACCACGCGTTCTAGGCTGGAAATATCATTTTCCTGACAGATACACAGCAGAATATCATACTCATTCATCCCCGCGATTTCCTGAATTCCCGTAATAACTTCCTGGAAAAAAGGCAGATCTACCAATGCATAGTCTTCCGGCATGACCACACAGAGATTGAATGTTTTTGACTGCGCAAGTCCCCTTGCAATTACGTTTGGTTTATAATCATGTTCTTCTATATAAGCTAATACTTTTTGTCTTGTTGCTTCACCAATTCTTCCTTTTCCGGATATTGCCCGGCTGACGGTCGTCTTAGAAACCCCAAGTGCTTCTGCAACATCTGAGATGGTGATTACATTTCCCTTTTTCATGTTCTTCTCCTGACTGCACACCGGTCTATGCACCTGTCTGTACGTTAAACGGTTGCGCAGTTACATTTTGCAGGTTTTTATGAATTTTGTCAAGTATCCTCTATTCTTGCAAAATTTTCTGCAATTCCTGTTCTGCCTTCTTTAAAGTGTCATAATTTTTGACATACACCTTATCATTAGCCGTCAGCTTATCATAAGCAGCTCTTGCTTTCTGAACCGCATCCTTAGAATCCTTTGTAATGGTTCCGAGTGCATCGATCAGTTTTTCTACATTCTGTGCTTCACTCTTATCCGTTGCATCGGTACTTTCGGTTCCCGGCAGTTCATATACCAGCACCGGATAATTCTTTTTGATATTTTCAAATACAACTTTTGCAACTTCCGGTGGAAGATTGACACATCCGTGTGATCCCGCATATTTATAGATATTTCCTCCGAATTTGCTGCGCCAGTATGCATCATGCATACCAACATTACCCGCAAAAGGCATCCAATAGGAAACCGGGGTTGCATAATTTTCTCCCCGCAATGTTGCATTTTTCTCGGTATACGTCACACCATATGCACCGGTCGGTGTTGCATTCCCCTTCGAAACATTTCCAGATACAAAATCAGAATCGATTACAAGTTTTCCATCCTTATATAAAAACATATGCTGTGCGGTCAGATTGATTTCTACATAAGAATTTCCATAATCATTTTTTCCATGTGAATTCGCCGTCATGGAATAATTCAATTCCCTTTTGACCTCTTTGCCCTCTTTGATTTCACTTGTAATCTGGGCAATTTCCTTTTCACTGTCAATCTTCCATCCATAATGGCTCTCCGGAATGGTAACCGTTTTCCCGTAAGAGGTTTTTAATGTTTTCGCACTGTAGCAGGTATTGTATTTCTTTGCAAGTTCGCTGACATATGCCTTTACACAATCCTGATCCAGTACCGGTTTTATCTTTTTATTTAACTGAAACCAGTCACCAAACGTGGAAGCGTCCAGCACTTCCTCGGAATCTCCCACCGTAAACGTAATCTTTGTTTTTGCATACTGATTCATTTTCTTTACGGCTTTTGCCAGATCCTTATTATCGTCAAGAATTGTCGGATCATCATAAACTCCCGCTTTTTCCAGCGAAAGCTTTTCTTTTAATCCCTCCACGGCGCCCTGCACGGCCTGTTTCATTTTTTCGGCATCAATGGTTGTTCCCATCACACACGGCACTACCGTGAATCCTTCCGTTTTATCATAAGAAGAAACCGATGCATTTTGTGGTGCAATCTGATTTTTTTCATCCATGCAGTCCAATGCATCGATCTGTGTCTGAAGCTTATCCTTGTCATAATCCACAAGTGTTGTATTCTTTAATGCTTCCTTCTGGAAAATTTTCACTGGCCATGCAAATGCTTTCTGTGCATGTACCAGGTCTTTGATTTCATCTCCCCATTCCGGCTCCAAGGAAATCTCTTTTCCGGAAATTTTTTCTGTCTTGCCATCTCTTGTCAGTATCTTTAATTGATAGGAATGGATTTCATCTGTAATCTCATCCATCACTTTCTGTGCCGTATATCCTCCAGCTTTTCTTCCATTTAATGTTGTTCTCGGGAAAAAATGGTTATGAAAATAAATAGCCAGTCCCAGATACAAAATGATCACCAGTCCGGCCACAATCCATATCATTGTTCTTCTTTGTTTTCTTTTCATTTGTGCTTTCTTCAAAATTCTTATCCTCCGTCACTATTGTATTATACAAAAGCAGAAGAGGTTGTCAATGTGCCAAATTTTTAAAGTTTTATGAACATTACGTGTTTTGTATTGTCGTCATTTTTCCTCCGTGCTATAATCAGCTTTAGAACAAAAGAAAAGGATCTGTATACAGATATAAAAGGAGCATTCATGTTGCCAGAGACCAAAAACAAATGGACCGTTACGTTCCAGAAATATTATGGAAAATATAAACATTTATGGATTTTGTTATATTTTTTCGTGTACATGGCATGGTTTAATTATGTAGAAAAAACCGTCACCACACATTTTCATGTGATCCATGTGCCGATTGATGATTATATTCCGTTTTGTGAATATTTTGTCATCCCTTATCTGCTCTGGTTCCCTTTTGTCGGATGGGGCATTGCCTACATGGCATTACATAGTAAAACCGATTATTACAAACTGTGTGCATTTCTGTTTACCGGAATGACCGTCTTTTTAATCATTTCCACGGTATACCCGAATGGACAATATCTGCGTCCGACCTATTTTGCACACCACAATTTGTGCACTATGCTCTGCGAACGGCTCTATGCCGGAGATACTCCGACGAATCTGTTTCCAAGTATTCATGTATATAACTCTCTTGGCATTTACCTCGCAGTAACGCACAATAAAAAACTGCGCAAAAATAAACTGGTTTGCCTTCTGACCCTGATTCTCACAATCAGTATCATTTTAGCAACCATGTTCATCAAACAGCATTCCTTCTTTGATGTCTGCTGTGCATTTGCACTTGCTGCAGTCATGTACCAGGTCGTCTACCGTCACAACTGGGCACGTGCCAAAGCTGCCGCAGCATCATCAAAAACGGATAACAATCTTTCTGTAGAATAAATGAAATCTTTCTTTGCATTACAAAAGGAGCTGTCACTCTTTTGAGTGATCAGCTCCTTTTGCCATATGCAACAATCCTTAAACCTGCTTTTTTCGATCCGACGCATGTCGGTACACGGCCTCCATGGACTGCAGAATTTCATCGAAATTATTCTTCTGTCTTTCCATTTCTTCCATAAAATCTTCCGTCTGCATCCGGTTGCGTTCCTCAGATTTGGTGATTTCTTCATCTGCATTGCGAAGCACAACAACCTGATTTTCCATCTCCTGGAATTTAGGACATGGATTTAATTGGTTCCATTCCTGTGCATAACGCGTAGCTTCCTGACAGGATTTCATCAGCTTTGTCATTGCCACATTGTTTTCTTTCAGCAGCGTAACCATGCGATGAACCTGCTCTTCTAACTCTGCAATTCTCTCGTCCGAATCCACCAGCCTCTTATGTGCCTGGGCAATCAGCTCATCATACGCTCCCGCAGATGCACGGATGGTTTCCGCGGCCGCAACAAACTGTTTCCCGCTCTCTCCCATACGTCCGGCTTCGATTGCCGCATTGAGGGCAAGAACTCCCATCTGCTTTCCGCAATCCTGCATCTTTTCTAATTCTTCTCTGGTCTCTTCATTTTCCGCTTTAAGTGTAACCGGAAATTCATTCAGGAATTTAGATGGTGTGGTAAAGTGCTTATTGTCCTCTACCAGTTGTGCCATCTCCTGTTCCATCTGTGTAAAATTCTGCAGCATCTGCTCTCTTTTTTCCGATGACTGTACTTCCTGCTCCTGATATTCTGCCAGTTGTCCGGTCAGTTCCTGTTCTTTTTTTCCATTGTCTGCCGCCATCTGTGAGGCTTCTTTTATATTTTCCTGTATCTGACTGAGTCCGGCTTCCAGCTGCTGATATGTTTCTACAATTTCCCTTGCGGTTGCGTCAAACATATCTTTTCCATCTTTCATATGGGCAAAAAAGCTTTCATCCAGCTGTGCCAGATTTCTCATCCGTACCAGTGTTTCCTGTTTTTCTTTCTTTTTTCCGAACATTACTTGCCCTCCATTGCATTTATTTTACAATTTCTTTTCCGTTTTTTCAATGGAATCAACGATAATATTTCATTTCCAGCTGCAGATTCTCATTTCCCTGGTAAAAATCAATCTTTGCTGTATACACCA
>DLQV01000035.1:4131-28678 GCA_002474415.1 Lachnospiraceae bacterium UBA7598 | reverse complement strand
GCTTATGCTTGTAGTTGCAGGTGCACTGTTTGGCTGGTCAATTGCATTGTACTCCATCATTTACCAGTTCTGTAGTACGCAGATTATTCAGGCACTGTACAAGCGTTACCAGAAGGAAACCATGTTTATCATTTCGGATAAATCCAACGAAATCTATCGTGCCATTCGGGAACGGACAAACCATGATGCAACATTATTCCAGGGAATCGGGTGTTACGAGGAAAAGGAAAAGACTCTGATCTATTCCGTAATCAATTCCGAGGCAAAGAGAGAATTGCTTCCTCTTATCCGAAAGATTGATCCGCATGCTTTTATCAATGTTGTGCGCACGGAGGAACTTGCGGGCCGTTTCCATGATATTCCGCATGATTAAAAGAGTTATGCAGATTCAATCTCATAAGTAAAACCGGCATCTTCGATTGTCTTGATGGTGTCTTGAATGCCCTGTCCGTCAGCGGTCAGATAACCGGAGGCGAAGATGGAATCGACAACACTTAGGAGCTTTTTTTCTTCTCCCTTGAAATATACCTCACGGCCGGCAGCGCAGCGGATATCTGACTGCGGAACCATGAGTCTTGCAAGACAGAGGACTTTCATGCAGTATTCTGTGGTCAAACCGGAGATATCTTTATCTCCCAACGGAGTTCCTTTGATTGGGAGAAGAAAATTGATCGGCAGCGCTTCCGGCTGGATCTCACGCAGTTCCATCAGCATATCTACAACATCTTCTTTGCTTTCGCCCATACCGATGATTCCGCCACTGCAGATCTCAAATCCAATCTTCTGCAACATGTGAATATTTTCGACACGCTGGTCAAAGGTGTGGGTGGAACAGATATGGCTGTAATAGGCGCGGCTGCTGTTTAAGTTGTGATTGATGCGGTCAAGACCGGCATCGTAGAGCATGCGTGCCTGCTTTTCCGTTAAAAAGCCAATGGAACAGCACAGATGTGTGCCGGTTTTCTTCATGGCACGGATGCGTTCTGCCAGTTCTTCGATTTCTTCATCTGTGAATTTCATTCCACTTAAGCCGATGCAATGGCGACTCAGATGGTGCTCATTGACAAAATCATTATCTTTGTATAACTTTTCATCGGAAACCCATTTGTATTTTTCAATATCCGCGGTGGAACGGCAGGATTGCGCGCAGTATGCGCAGTCCTGAGAACAGTTGCCGCTGCGGGCGTTCGTCAGAATATGGATGCTGACATGATTTCCTTTATATTTTCTCCGGAGTTTTTCTGCACGGGCGATCAGATCATCCAGCTGATCGTCCGGTGTGTTTAAAATAGCGAGAGCCTCCTCACGGGAGAGAACCGGATCGTTTTCTTTTGTTGTATGCATTTGCTAAATACCTTCCTTGTGTGTAATCATTAACAATATGCATTCACTTTAGCATGGGGAAAACAAAATGTCAACGCAGATAAAAAGAAAGGTTGACAATAAAAAACAAAAAATCCAGAGAACGCAAAAATTCTCCGGATTTCCGTACTATAATAAAATTTTAGATTTGTGTTTTAGTAACCGGGAACCGTTTATAATAAGAAGAACCCCTGCGGCAATTCCCGTGGCAAGGACACAGATTCCGATCACGAGGCTTGATACGGCTGATGACCCCATTGCTTTATATATTTTTTCGTTCATAAAAACAAACCTCCTTAAATTGACGAAGTTTAATATCTTAATTCATTCTTATTTTAACACAACATCCGTTGACATTGCAACGTGGATTTGCTACAGTTGACAGTGTATAAATTAAATTAGGAAAATAACACGATAATGTTTATTAACTGAGAAAAATCAGGAGGCATAGAGATGGCAAAAATTATATTAACCGGAGACCGTCCGACAGGCAGACTGCATGTGGGACACTATGTAGGTTCTCTGCGCAGAAGAGTAGAATTACAGAATTCTGGAGAATTCGATAAGATTTTTATTATGATTGCGGATGCACAGGCGTTGACTGACAATTTTGACAATCCAGAGAAAGTACGTCAGAATATCATTGAGGTAGCACTGGATTATTTATCTGTAGGTCTGGACCCGGCGAAATCCACATTATTTGTTCAGTCACAGATTTCCGAATTGACGGAACTGACGTTTTTCTATTCTGATCTGGTAACGGTTTCCCGCCTGCAGCGAAACCCTACTGTAAAATCAGAAATCAAGCTTCGTAATTTTGAGGCCAGCATTCCGGTTGGATTTTTTACATATCCGATCAGCCAGGCGGCAGATATTACTGCATTTAAGGCAACAACGGTTCCGGTTGGAGAGGATCAGCTTCCGATGATCGAGCAGACCAGAGAGATTGTCCGTAAGTTTAATTCCATTTATGATGATGTACTGGTGGAACCGGATGTGCTGCTTCCGGAGAATGAAGCATGTATGCGTCTGCCGGGAATTGATGGAAAGCAGAAGATGAGCAAATCACTTGGAAATTGCATCTATCTTGCAGATACGGAAAGTGATGTCAAGAAGAAGATTATGAGTATGTATACGGATCCGACACACATTCAGATATCAGATCCGGGACATCTGGAAGGAAACTGTGTATTTACCTATCTGGATGCTTTCAGCAAACCGGAACACTTTGAGGAATATCTTCCAGAATATCATAATCTGGATGAGTTAAAGGAACACTATACCAGAGGTGGTCTTGGGGATGTGAAGATTAAAAAATTCCTGAACAATGTGCTACAGGAAGAACTTGCTCCGATTCGTGCACGAAGAGCAGAGTTTGAAAAAGACATACCAGCAGTATATGATATCCTGAAAAAGGGAAGTGATGCAGCGCGTGAAGTTGCAGCACAGACGCTTCCCGAAGTAAAACAGGCGATGAAAATCAATTATTTTGATGATGAAGAACTGATTCGTGTACAGAGTGAAAAATATCAGGGTGTATAATAATTGACAGAAAGGATCAGAAAATTGCGATGAAAAAGAAAACAACTTTACTGGCATTGCTGACAGCAGGTGTACTTTTGCTTGTCGGATGCGGAGGTTCGGCAAAAACGATTGATGCAGAAGCTCTTGCAAAATCTCTTGCAACGGAGATAAAATACGATGATACATTAAAAGAACTGACGACAGACGAAGTTTCCATGCTGGTAGATTTACCGAAGGATGTAGAGTCTGTCATGTATGCAGGAAGCGGGTCTACGGCAGAAGAAGTGGGCGTTTTTACCGCGAAAGATTCGAATACGGCAAAAGAAACGCTGGAAGACGTACAGAAGTATCTGGATGATCAGGCAGATTCTTTCCAGGACTATGTGCCGGAAGAAACAAAGCGTATTGGAAATGCGGTGCTGGAACAGAAGAATCAGTATGTAATCCTTTGCGTATCTGGGGATTCGGACCAGGCAAAAGAAATTATAGAAAAGGCGTTTAAATAAAATGGTTTTCAGTAGTTTTGTATTTTTACTTGCATTTTTACCGATTGTATTATTGCTGTACTATCTTTGTCCGGCGAGGCTGAGAAACCTTATTTTGCTGGTTTTCAGCCTGATCTTTTATGCATGGGGAGAGCCGGTCTATGTATTGATCATGTTGTTTTCTATTGTGTTTGATTATGCAAATGGCCGGTTGATTGAGCATTTTAAAAATAAAAACTGTCCGGGGAAGGCAAAAGCCGCACTGATCGTTGATCTGTGCGGGAATCTTGCCATCCTCGGGTTTTTTAAGTACACGGATTTTGTTATCGGAAGTATCAATTCCATTACAGGAGCAGGCTTGTCACTGTTGCACATAGCACTTCCGATTGGAATTTCTTTTTATACCTTTCAGACAATGTCTTACACGATTGATGTCTATCGTGGGGAGGTTGCAGCGCAGAAGAATATTCTTACATTTGCAACCTATGTGACGCTGTTTCCACAGTTGATCGCAGGACCGATTGTGCAGTACAAAACCGTGGAAAAGGAACTCATGCACAGAAAGGTTACGCTGGAAGATTTTTCGGAAGGGGCATTTCGTTTTTCTGTTGGTCTGGCAAAAAAAGTTCTTCTGGCAAATCAGATTGGCAGTCTGTGGGATTCTATTTCACAGTTGAACCATATGTCGGTAGCTACCGCATGGCTTGGAGCGATTGCGTACAGCTTTCAGATTTATTTCGATTTTTCCGGATATTCCGATATGGCAATCGGACTTGGCCGGATGTTTGGATTTTACTTCCTGGAGAACTTTAATTTTCCATATATGTCAAAGACAATCACAGAATTCTGGAGGCGCTGGCATATTTCCCTGAGTTCCTGGTTCCGTGAATATGTATATATTCCACTGGGAGGAAACCGTAAGGGGCTGGCGAGGCAGCTGTTTAATATTATGGTTGTGTGGATGTTGACTGGGTTGTGGCACGGAGCAAATTGGAATTTTGTGCTCTGGGGTGTCTATTATGGTGTCCTTTTGATGATTGAAAAGTTGTTCCTGCTCAAATGGCTGGATAAATTACCAAACTGGATTGGGCATATTTACAGTATGATTCTTGTGATCATTGGCTGGACAATTTTCGCCCAGACAGACATACATCAGCTGGGAGGATATTTGAAGACGATGTTTGGAATCGGACATGTGGCATTTGCGGATTCTGATTTCTTATATTTTCTCGGAAGCAATGCTGTACTTCTGGCAGCATTGGTCGTTGCATCTATTGATTATCGTGTCTGGATGCATCGATTAAAGCAGGAAAAGGATGCAACTGTTTATAATGCAATTGCAGCGTCGAAAGGATGGACCATAGCAAAACCGATTCTTATGGTCGTATTTTTGCTGGTATCATTTGCCTTTCTGGTAGGAGACAGTTACAATCCGTTTTTATATTTCCGTTTTTAGGAGGCGTAGATCATTGAAAAAAATCAGAGTGGCAATGATCGTTATTTTTGTTGCGTTTCTTGCACTGGTATCTGGTGGAAGTCTGTTAATGAAAGACCGTGAGTTTTCACCGAATGAGAACAGATATCTAGCGGAACCGCCGAAACTGACGGTTGATAATATATTGAGTGGAAAATTTCAGGATGATCTCGAAAATTATCTTCGGGATCAGATCTGCTTCCGCGATGGCTGGATTACAGTAAAAACCGGAATCCAGAAAGCCTGCAAAGATACAGATATCGGAGGGGCTTATGTGGGAAAAGACGGCTATGATTTTGAAAAAATCACACCGGAAGATGTGGATGAAAAACAGATTGCCCGCAATGTAAAAGCAGTGCAGGATTTTTTCACAAAAGCTTCTGAAAATGTGGAAAAGGACCGGCTGTCCTTTCTGCTTGTCCCGTCGTCCGGGCTGGTAATGGCAGATAAGCTGCCGGCACATGCGCGTCTGTTTGATCAGGCAAAGTATATTGATCAGATAGAAAATCAGATGAAAGCATATCATGTGGTAGATGTGAGAAAGGAACTCCTCTCACATAAAAGCGATTATATTTATTACAAAACAGATCATCACTGGACGAGTGAGGGTGCTTACCTTGCCTATGAAAAATGGTGTGACAGCACCGGTATGGAGAGTACTCCGATCGCTAAATTAAAAAAGCAGATTGTAACTAAAAAATTCCGTGGAAGTCTGTATTCCAAAATATTGGATGCGGATTCGGCATACGATAGTATCTGGACTTATGGAGATACCCAGCAGAAAGCGTATGGAAGTGACTGCAGCCTGACCATCGATGAAAAGAAAGATATGGCTGGCTGTTATGATGCCTCACAACTGAAGCAAAAGGATAAATATAAATACTTTTTTGGAGATAATTACGGGACGGTACAGATTGTATCAGAACATGCAAGGCATCAGGATCGCAATCTGCTTGTCATCAAGGATTCGTTTGCAAACACCTTTGTGCCGTTTGCAACAGAAAACTATGGACAGATTAATATGATTGACTTGCGGTATTATAATGGAGATGTAGAGGAATATATGAAAGAACATCAGATTACGGATGTGCTTGTCCTTTATAATATTACAAATTTTATTTCCGACCGGAATCTGTATAAACTGACGGGTGGAATTTAAAATCGAAAAGAGGTAAGAAAAATGGTATATAAAAGAGTAAGTACAATGATCCTTGCTGCCATGCTTGCCGTAACAATGTTTTCGGGTTGTGGAAACAGACAGGGACAGAAAACAGATAAGACAGCAACAGAGGCCGCAACACAGAAAAGTACACAGGATACAGCGCAGAGCGAAGAAGAAACAAAATATCCATCCATTACTTCGGATGGAAAAATCAAAGATTACAAAAGTGTTGTGACAGTGGATGATACAGCATATGAGTTATACACATATCTGGACAAAGTGGCAGATAATTATGCAAAAAGCGTGAATAAAGTGGCAGATACCCTGGCCGGAAAATCGGATGTGTATGATCTTGTGATTCCGCTTAGTTCCGGAATTACATTCCCGGATAATCTGAGGGATAAAATTTCGTCTTCCGATCAGCACGAGGCAATGCAGAAAATCCAGGCGAAGATGGACAAAAATGTAAAAAACGTAGATGTATATGATGTGCTTATGCAGCATCGGACGGAGTATGAATATTTTCGGACAGATCATCATTGGACAACACTTGGTGCTTATTATGCTTATACGGAATTCTGCAAGGCGAAAGGTATTACGCCGGAATCGTTGGATGCATACAATAAAAAACATGATTTTGATGGATTTCTTGGATCCTTTTATAATGATACTTCGGATGCAAAGTTAAAAGCAAATCCGGATACGGTGACAGCATATTATCCAAATGCCGAGAGCATATGTCATGTGACAGCGTCGGATGGGAAAAAATATGACTGGCCGGTAATTTATGATGTATCAAATTACAATGCAGGTCTGAAATACAGTACATTTATCGCAAGCGATAACCCGTACACAGAGATTGAAAATAAAGATTTGTCAGACGGAAGTTCCTGTATTGTGGTAAAAGAATCATTTGGAAATGCATTTATTCCGTTTCTGGTAGATCACTATCAGACAGTGTATGTTGTGGATTACCGTTATTGGACAGGAAGCATCAGCAAGCTGGCACAGGATAAGAAAGTGAAAGATGTATTGTTTTTGAATAATCTTTCCATGATTCGCAATAAAAGTCTGGTCGGAAAGTTATACAGAGTGTTATAATACATTACAGTGAATAATTCAGTATAGACGATACGAAAGGAGGGGAATCCGGTGGTTAAATATTACAGAACAGATGACCGAAAGATTCATGAAGAACCGACAATTCAGGATGGCGTATGGGTGCAGATGGTAAACCCCAGTGTCGCGGAGGGTCAGATGGTCGCGGATGCTCTGGATATGGATGTTGAAGATGTGTTGGCCGCACTCGATGAAGAGGAGAGTTCCCGTATTGAACTACAGGATGGTTATACGCTCATTCTGGTCGATATCCCGTCGATCGAGATCCGTCATGAAAAAGAATCGTATACGACCATACCGCTTGGTATTCTGATTACATCGGGTGAGATCGTTACAGTCTGTACGGAAGATACACCGGTTCTTCAGGCGTTTTTGAATAACCGTGTCCGGGAATTCAGCACGAAAAAAAAGCTTCGTTTTGTCTATCAGATCCTGTATCGGATTGCAGTGCTTTATCAGAGTGATCTTCGTATCATCGACAAGATGCGTACGGAGATCGAGGAACGTGTCGGGGATGATACGGAGGAAGTGGATTTGATTGCGCTGCATGAACTGGAATCGACACTGGTCTACTTTGCGACTTCCCTTCGTGCCAATGGAGTGGTGCTTGACCGCCTGACAAGATACAAGCGGCTGGAGCAGTATCCGGAGGATAAGGAACTGCTCGGGGATGTAATTGTAGAGAACCAGCAGGCAATTGAGATGACAAGTATTTACCGTGACATCATAAACGGTACCAGAGAATTGTTGTCATCGGTCATCGACAATCGGATGAATTCCATCATGAAATCGCTGACAGTCATCACGCTGGTCATGGCGATTCCTACGGTTATTTCCGGAATTTATGGTATGAATGTCAACGAACACTGGGTACCGTTTGCCAATACTGCGCACGGATTTGCTATTATCATCGGAATTATGGTGATTATTTGTGCGATTATCCTGCTTCTTCTGCGAAAGAAGCGTATCCTCTAGCGGATGGAATTGCGGTATTGCAGCGGTGGGACATGAAAGGTGTTCTTAAATGTCCGGATAAAATAGCTTACGTTTGGAAAGCCGCTCTGCAGTGCTGTCTCTGTGATGGAGAGGCTTGTGGTTTCCAGCAGATGCTTTGCGTGGGATAACCGCAGGTACGTGATATACTGCGAGAGCGTAAGATGGAAATGTTCCCGGAAATACCGGGAGATATATTTTTCGGACATATGGAAATGTCCGGCGAGATCGTGCAGAGAAATGCGAAAACAGTAATTTTGCTGAATATAAGATAACAACTCTTTCTGGAGACTGCTAGTGCTTTTGGTATGGCTGGGATAAAACAGATCCTGTTCTGCCATAAGAAGCACGAGTTTTAGGAGCAGAATGCGGGTGCCAAGCTGGTTTTGGTATCCGCTTTTTTTCTCTGTGTCCATACGACCGGAGTTGGCAGCAACGATCTGATCAAGCAGACCGGATGCTTTTGCTGCCATGTCATGGTTTTCTGGAAACTTATAGGGAAAGGAGAGGGTACGGTTCCGCAGAGGGAAGAAGAGCTCCCGTTCCAAAGAATCGTCCGACTGAAATGAAATAAATTCGAGAGGAAACAGGAGCGTGTAGTAATCGACCTCTCCGGTTGAAGATCCCATCAGATGAAGCTGCCCCGGAGCAACGAAATAAACAGAATCGTCTTCCGCAGTGTATTCTTTTCCGTCAATCAGGAGGTTTAACGGACCTTTTTTCGTGTAGATAATCTCAAGTTCATCGTGCCAGTGCACGGGAATCTGAAAAGCATGAAAAATATGGTGCATGTGATATTGGGTGTAGGGATAATCGTTTGTTCCGTGTGGACGGTTTTCTTTTAATTCCGGATACATGAGGCCCCTCCTTCTGCCAGTTTCTTAAATTATAATGGAAAAGTAGAAATAATGCAATTTTGAGGCGATAAAATGCAAGTATTTTTTGAAAAAAGGGCATAAAATGAATATAAGAGAAAGGAGATACCATTAATGGAACAACAGAGAAAATCTTTAACGCAGCTTTTTGTTCCCATTTGTCTGGAAACACTTTTGTATATGCTTTCAGGAATGGTCGATACCCTGATGCTTTCGTCTGTAAATGATCAGGCGGTTGGGGCAGTGGGAACTGCAAATACATATATCGGAATTTTTATCATTATGTTTTCAGTGATCTCTTCCGGCATGGTAGCCGTTATGACGCAGAATATCGGGGCGGGCAGACCGGGGGTGGCGTATCAGGCCAGGCAGCTCGGACTGGCGTTTAATGCGGTGCTTGGCATAATAATGTCTCTGTTCTTATCACTTGGTGCCGGGGCCATTCTCTCTGGTGTCGGTGTGGCAGACGCACTGATGCAGCCGGCAAAGATCTATCTGCAGATCGTGGGTGGATCTTGCATTTTAAATGCTTTGATTCCGATCTGTTCGAGTTATCTTCGGGCGTTTGGGTTTTCGAAAGAACCGCTGTATGCATCCATTACCGGAAATGTCATTAATTTCTGCCTGAATGCATTTTTCCTGTTTGTCCTGCACAAAGGCGTGGCGGGTGTTGCTACAGCTACTGTGATTTCACGTATTATCAATCTGGCGATTGTTGTGACACTCGGTGCAGTTTTAGTAAAAGCGAAACAGCATCCGGAGCGGGAGAAAAACAGGGAAGTGTTAGGACAGATCATCCGTATCGGGCTTCCGTCTGCATGTGAGACGGCGATCTATAACGTTTCCATGACACTGGTGATCCGCTTTCTGAATCAGATGGATGCACAGGGACTTAATGTGACGGCACGTTCCTACACAATGCAGATTACAAATTTTTCCTACTGTGTAGGTGCTGCGCTTGCGCAGGCAAATGCGATTATGACGGGATGGCGCATTGGTGCGAAAGAGTATGATGCGTGTGACCGCGGAACGAGAAAAGCGGCGGTGATCGGCGTGATCGTCGCAGTCATTCTGGAAACAACGTTTGCACTTAGTTCCGGCTGGATTATGCAACTGTTTACCAAAGATCCACAGATGGTGTCACTTGTCGGCAAACTTCTGGCAATTGACATTGTGCTTGAGATGGGACGTGTAACCAATCTGGTGTACGGACAGGCATTAAAGACGAGTGGAGATGCAGTGTTTCCGGTAGTGATGGGTGCCTGCTTTATGATTTTGTGCTCGGTTGGGGGAACGTATCTGTTTGGAATTCGTCTCGGCCTTCTGGCTGTGGGCGCATACATCGGTATGGCTGGTGATGAATGCGTCCGTGCCGTTGGCATGTACCTTCGCTGGAAGAGCGGAAAGTGGAAAGAAAAGGGATTGGTTAAATCTCAGTAGTTTCGTAGCGGCCACTGGCGCCACATGGAAGAACCAGTCCATTGGAGGAAACCGGAAGCCCAATTTCACTGGCAGTGACCGTACCATTGGCAGTGCCAAGCACCGTGCTTATCATATAAGAAAGAACTGCCGGCTGCAGGCCGGTAGTATAAGAGTTAATCAGGAAGAAGAGCGGGTTATCCGTTAAAATTTGGCTGCAGAGCTGAATGAGCGGATAGACGCTCTCTTCTATTTTCCAGATTTCTCCTTTTGGTCCGCGACCGTAAGAAGGAGGGTCCATAATAATGGCATCATAATGATTACCGCGGCGAATCTCCCGTTCTACAAATTTGACACAGTCGTCGACCAGCCAGCGGATTGGGGCATCTTTCAGACCAGAAGAAATGGCATTTTCTTTTGCCCAGGTAACCATGCCTTTGGATGCATCTACATGGGTTACACTTGCTCCTGCTGCAGCTGCGGCAAGCGTTGCACCACCGGTGTAGGCGAAAAGATTGAGAACTTTGACCGGGCGTCCTTTGGAAACTGCATCTGCAATAAGCTGGGAAAACCAGTTCCAGTTGGCTGCCTGTTCCGGAAATAATCCGGTATGCTTAAAGCTGAATGGTTTTAAGTGAAATGTTAACTTCTTATTAATAGGCAGGGAATATTGAATGGTCCATTCTTTTGGAAGCTGGAAAAATTCCCATTCTCCACCGCCTTTGGAACTGCGGTGGTAGTGACCGTTCATTTTGCGCCATCCTTTTTCTTTTTTCGGAGTATCCCAGATTACCTGGGGATCTGGGCGGACGAGAAGATAATCTCCCCAGCGTTCGAGCTTTTCGCCTTTTGAACAATCGATCACTTCATAGTCATTCCATTGATCTGCTAACCACATTTATTATATCCTCCTGATTTTTATCTGTATAAAACAGTAACATTATATGAAAAATAGGAAAAATAATCAATGATTAAATTTTTGCATGACGGAATTTGAAAGAAAAAGCAACTTTTAGACAAAAAACTATTGCATTTGTGACATAAAATGATAGAATGTACCTAACGATGGAATAATAAAACGGAGGATGAACGACATGGAATCATTTATGGGAGATCTAAGCGCTTGTGAAACAATGATCATGAAAGTAATCTGGGATGCGAAAGAAGATATTGCATTGCAAGACCTGATTCGCGAACTGGCAGATCGATATAAAAAGAACTACGCACGTACAACCGTTGTGACGTTTGTTCATAAGATTGTAGACAAAGGCTTTGCAACGACTTACCGTAAAGGGAAAGCGGCATATATTCATCCAGAAAAAAGTCTGGCATCCTATAGGGATGAACTGTTACAGCAACAGCTGGAGTTTTGGTTTGATGGAAAGCCATCTGCATTTCTGAGTGCGTGGTGTGAAAAAAATAAACTCACTCATGAAGAAGCGGAGAAGATCAGAGAAATAATTGAGAAAGAACAATAGTGGGTTAAAGGAGTATCTTCCTATTATATAAGGAATGAAAGAAGATACTCCTTTTTATTTTTCTATAAAAATAAAAAAAGTTCTTGCTTTTTTGGATAAGACCATGTATAATATCAATTGCTGTGGCATGATAGCTGTGAAACGTGAGGTTGCTGCCTACGTGGCAGGTTTTCCGTGGAGCGAATGTCAAGTTAGGAAACTGACGACAAGTCACTGTACAAACAATATGGTCTATCAAAGATAGAAACAACGTGTGAAAGAGATTGCGAATCGCCTGACGATGGGGCGATACATCAAAGATGTACCGCAGGACACACACGGAGAAGTGTACAGTCACCGCTTGTCGTACTATTTACAAAGTGCGAAAAGGAGGCGACTTTTTTTATGGCAAGTCAAGTAATGAGAATCACATTGAAGGCGTACGATCACAAGTTAATCGATCAGGCTGCAAAGCAGATCATCGAGACGATCAAGAGTACAGGAGCAAAGGTTTCAGGTCCTGTTCCAATGCCTACAAAGGTTGAGAAGATCACAATCCTCAGAGCTGTTCATAAGTATAAGGATTCCAGAGAGCAGTTCGAGCAGAGAACTCACAAGAGACTCATTGATGTACTTACACCATCACAGAAGACAATCGATGCTCTTCAGAAGCTTGATGTTTCAGCTGGTGTATATGTTAATGTAAAGATGAAGTAATTCATCAATCAACAAAATGTTTATTGCAGTACCTAATTACGCGAAAGCGAATTTAGAATGATTGCTCCGGCAATCCGCTGTGAATTAAAATTAGGAGGAAAAATTTCATGAAGAAGGCTATTTTAGCAACAAAAGTCGGAATGACTCAAATCTTCAATGCAGACGGCGTATTAGTGCCGGTTACTGTATTACAGGCTGGTCCTTGTGTTGTTACTCAGATTAAGACAGTAGACAACGATGGATACAGTGCAGTTCAGGTTGGATTTGTTGACAAGAAAGAAAAGAACGTTAACAAAGATGCTAACGGAAAGAAAGAAATTCGCAACAGACATGGCGTAAACAAGGCTCAGATGGGTCACTTCGCTAAGGCTGGTGTATCTGGTAAAAGATTCGTTCGCGAGTTCAAGTTTGAGAATGCAGACGAGTATAAGTTAGCAGATGAAATCAAGGCTGACATCTTCGCGGAAGGTGATAAGGTTGACGTAACTGCTGTTTCAAAAGGTAAAGGTTTCCAGGGTGCTATTAAGAGATTAGGTCAGCACAGAGGACCGATGGCTCATGGTTCTAAGTTCCATCGTCATCAGGGTTCTAACGGTGCATGTTCTTCTCCAAGCCGTGTATTCAAGGGAAAAGGAATGCCTGGACACATGGGTAGCGTAAAGGTTACAACTCAGAATCTTGAAGTTGTAAGAGTTGACGCAGAGAACAACTTACTGCTGATCAAGGGTGCTGTCCCAGGAGCGAAGAAAGCTCTCATCACAGTAAAAGAGACCACAAAGTCTGGTAAATAGTGCAAAGTAAGAAAGGAGGAACTTTACGATGGCTAAAGTAGCTGTTTATAATATGGAAGGTAAAGAAGTTGATTCTATCGAATTAAACGATTCCATTTTCGGCGTAGAAATTAATGAACATTTAGTTCATATGGCTGTGCTTCAGCAGCTTGCAAATAATCGTCAGGGAACACAGAAGGCTAAGACACGTTCTGAAGTTCGCGGTGGCGGAAGAAAACCATGGAGACAGAAGGGAACCGGTCATGCAAGACAGGGATCTACACGTTCTCCACAGTGGACAGGCGGCGGAGTTGTATTTGCTCCGGTACCAAGAGATTACTCATTCAAGCTCAACAAGAAAGAGAAGAGAGCTGCATTAAAGTCTGTTCTGACTTCTAAGGTAGCAGAGAACAAGTTCGTAGTTGTTGATGAGCTGAAATTAGATGAGATTAAGACAAAGAAGTTCGTACAGGTTATGAACAATCTGAAAGTTGAGAAGGCACTTGTTGTATTAAACGACATGGATACAAACGTGATCGCATCTGCAGCAAACATCCCAACTGTTAAGACTGCTCAGACAAACGAGCTGAATGTATTTGATGCATTAAAGTATGACAAGGTAGTTGTTACAAAGGCTGCTCTTGCAACAATCGAGGAGGTGTATGCATAATGGCAAACGTACAGTATTATGATGTAATCCTCAAACCAGTAGTAACTGAGAAGAGTATGAATGCAATGGCTGAGAAGAAATACACATTTCTTGTTCATCCGGATGCAAATAAAACTATGATCAAGGAAGCCGTAGAGAGAATGTTCGAAGGAACAAAGGTTGCCAAGGTCAACACAATGAATTGTGAAGGCAAGAACAGAAGACGTGGAATGGTAACAGGAAAGACTGCTAAGACAAAGAAAGCAATCGTTCAGTTAACAGAGGACAGCAAGGATATCGAGATCTTCGCAGGACTTTAATTTCCACAGAGCGATACATCAGAGATGTACCGCAATGGAACACATCACATGAGAGTTTTGCTTTGCAAAAGTGATGTGCGTAGGCAATGCATCTACGATGCATTACAAAATATACGTCAGTGATGACGTGATAATGAAAACATCGAAAGGAGAAAAACAATGGGAATTAAGACATATAACCCATATACACCTTCCAGAAGAAATATGACTGGTTCTGATTTCTCTGAGATCACTAAGACAACTCCTGAGAAATCCCTTACAACTTCTTTAAAGAAGAACGCTGGTCGTAACAATCAGGGTAAAATCACAGTTAGACACCAGGGTGGTGGAAACAGAAGAAAATACAGAATCATCGACTTTAAGAGAAGAAAAGATGGTATTCCGGCAACCGTAATCGGTGTTGAATACGATCCAAACAGAACAGCAAATATCGCACTGATCTGTTATGCAGATGGTGAGAAAGCATATATCCTTGCTCCTGCAGGATTAACCGACGGAATGAAGGTTATGAATGGACCAGAAGCAGAGGTAAGAGTTGGAAACTGCTTACCACTTGAGAATATCCCAGTTGGTACACAGATCCACAACATCGAGTTACTGCCAGGTAAGGGCGGACAGTTAGTACGTTCTGCCGGACTCAGCGCACAGCTGATGGCTAAGGAAGGAAAGTATGCAACACTTCGTCTTCCTTCAGGCGAGATGAGAATGGTTCCAATTCAGTGTAGAGCAACAATCGGTGTTATCGGAAACGGTGACCACAACCTCGTAAATATTGGTAAGGCTGGACGTAAGCGTCACATGGGTGTTCGCCCAACAGTTCGTGGTTCTGTTATGAACCCTAATGACCATCCACACGGTGGTGGTGAAGGTAAGGCTCCGGTAGGTCGTCCAGGACCATGTACTCCATGGGGCAAGCCTGCACTTGGTTTAAAGACCAGAAAGAAGAACAAGCAGTCTAACAAGCTTATCGTAAGAAGAAGAGACGGTAGAGCTATCAAATAATTAGGAGGTTTATGAAATGGCACGTTCACTTAAAAAAGGACCATTTGCTGATGAGAGCTTACTCAAAAAAGTAGATGCTATGAACGCTTCCGGAGACAAGTCCGTAATTAAGACCTGGTCCCGTCGTTCTACTATTTTCCCATCTTTCGTTGGACACACAATCGCTGTTCATGACGGAAGAAAGCATGTCCCGGTATATGTAACAGAGGACATGGTTGGACATAAGCTCGGTGAGTTCGTTGCAACAAGAACTTACAGAGGACATGGAAAAGACGAAAAGAAAACAGGCGTGAGATAAAATAATATTTAGTGGAAGGAGGTTTCATCCATGGCAAAAGGACATAGATCCCAGATCAAGAGAGAGAGAAACGAAGTAAAGGACACAAGACCTTCAGCTAAGTTATCTTATGCTAGAGTGTCTGTACAGAAGGCCTGCTTCGTATTAGATGCAATTCGTGGTAAGGATGTTGCGACTGCACTTGCAATCGTATCCTACAACCCAAGATACGCTTCAAGCGTTGTAGAGAAGTTATTAAAGTCAGCAATCGCTAATGCTGAGAACAATAACGGAATGAAGGCAGAGAACCTTTATGTAGCAGAGTGCTACGCAAATAAAGGACCAACAATGAAGAGAATTCATCCTCGTGCACAGGGTAGAGCTTATAGAATCGAAAAGAGAATGAGCCACATTACAATCGTGCTCGATGAAAGATAGGAGGCAATCATGGGACAGAAGGTTAATCCTCATGGATTAAGAGTCGGCGTTATCAAAGATTGGGATTCTAAATGGTATGCAGATGCAGATTTCGCTGATTACTTAGTAGAAGATTACAATATCAGAACATTTCTGAAGAAAAAATTATACGCAGCTGGTGTTTCTAAGATTGAAATCGAAAGAGCATCAGATCGTGTGAAGGTTATCATTTATACCGCTAAGCCAGGTGTTGTAATTGGTAAGGGCGGCGCAGAGATCGAAAAGATCAAAGCAGAAGTTCAGAAGCTTACAGATAAGAAGTTAGTTGTAGATATCAAAGAAGTAAAGAGACCAGATCGTGACGCTCAGTTAGTAGCTGAGAACATCGCTTTACAGCTTGAGAACCGTGTTTCTTTCCGTAGAGCAATGAAGTCCTGCATGGGCCGTGCAATGAAGACTGGCGCAAAGGGAATTAAGACTTCCTGCTCAGGACGTCTTGGTGGAGCTGATATGGCTCGTACAGAGTTCTACTCTGAGGGAACTATTCCGCTTCAGACACTTCGTGCAGATATCGATTATGGATTCGCAGAGGCAGATACCACTTACGGTAAAGTAGGTGTTAAGGTTTGGATCTACCGTGGCGAAGTGCTTCCTACAAAGGCTAATAAGGAAGGAGGAGCTCAGTAATTATGTTAATGCCAAAGAGAGTAAAACATCGTAAACAGTTCCGTGGTTCCATGGCTGGTAAAGCTACCAGAGGAAACAAGATCACATACGGTGAGTATGGTATCGTATCATTAGAGCCTTGCTGGATTAAGGCAAATCAGATCGAGGCAGCCCGTGTTGCTATGACAAGATATATCAAGCGTGGTGGTAAGGTCTGGATCAAAATCTTCCCAGAGAAGCCTGTAACTCATAAGCCTATGGGTGTTCGAATGGGTAAAGGAAAGGGTGCCCTTGAGTATTGGGTAGCTGTAGTAAAACCAGGTAGAGTATTATTTGAAATCTCCGGTGTTCCGGAAGACGTAGCGAAAGAAGCTTTACGTCTTGCTACACATAAATTACCTTGCAAATGTAAAGTAGTTTCACGTGCAGATTTAGAAGGCGGTGAGTCAAATGAAAACTAGTGCATATTTAGAAGAATTAAAGTCACTTACTGTTGCAGATTTACAGTCACAGTTAGTTGATGCAAAAAAGGAACTTTTCAATTTGAGATTCCAGAATGCAACCAATCAGTTAGATAATACAGCCAGAATTAAAGAAGTTCGCAAGAATATTGCTAGAATTCAGACTGTTATCACCGAGAAAGCTAGCGTTGCTGAATAAATCCAATTCTCAGAAAGGAGACTTCGGTCGTGGAAGAAAGAAATCTTAGAAAAACACGTGTAGGTGTTGTTGTAAGCGATAAGATGGATAAGACAATCGTTGTAGCTGTAAAGAACAACGAGAGACATCCACTGTACAACAAGATCGTTAAAAAGACTTATAAGTTAAAGGCTCATGACGAGAACAACGATGCTAAGATCGGCGATACCGTCAGAGTTATGGAAACAAGACCATTATCTAAAGATAAGAGATGGAGACTTGTAGAAATCATGGAAAGAGCAAAATAATAAAAGGAGGCTACAAGCATGGTACAGCAGGAAAGCAGACTCAAAGTTGCGGACAATACTGGCGCAAAAGAGTTACTTGTTATCCGCGTAATGGGTGGATCTACCAGAAGATATGCGAACATCGGCGATGTGATCGTTGCTACTGTTAAAGATGCAACACCAGGCGGTGTTGTTAAAAAGGGCGATGTTGTAAAAGCCGTAGTTGTTCGTTCAGTAAAGGGTGCCCGTCGTAAAGATGGTTCCTATATTAAGTTTGATGAGAACGCAGCAGTTATTATCAAGGACGACAAAACTCCGAGAGGAACTCGTATCTTTGGACCAGTAGCTCGTGAGCTTCGTGAGAAACAGTTCATGAAAATTGTTTCTCTGGCTCCAGAAGTATTATAGGAGGAACGAAGATGGCAAGTATGAAGATCAAAAAAGGCGATATGGTAAAAGTTATCGCTGGTAGAGATAAAGACAAAGAGGGCAAGGTTATTGCCGTAAATAAAAAAGACAACACACTCCTCGTTGAAGGCGTTAACATGGTTACCAAGCATGCAAAGCCAAGCATGGCAAACCAGCAGGGCGGAATCCTTCATCAGGAAGGACCTATTGATGCATCTAACGTAATGTTCCTTCACAAAGGAAAAGCTACCCGTGTAGGTTTCAAGATGGATGGAGACAAGAAAGTACGTTATGCGAAATCAACAGGCGATGTTATCGATTAATTGAAGAGAGGAGGACAAAACATTGAGTAGACTTAAAGAGCAGTACGAAAATGAGATCAAAGACGCAATGATCAAAAAGTTCGGATACAAGAATACAATGGAGGTTCCAAAGCTTGACAAGATCGTAGTTAACATGGGTGTTGGTGAGGCTAAGGAGAACGCAAAGCTTCTTGAGGCAGCTGTAAAGGACATGGAGGCTATTACCGGTCAGAAGGCTGTTACAACAAAGGCTAAAAATGCGATCGCAAACTTCAAGATCAGAGAGAACATGCCAATCGGATGTAAAGTTACATTACGTGGCGAGAAGATGTATGAGTTCGCTGATCGTCTGATCAACTTAGCATTACCTCGTGTACGTGACTTCCGTGGTGTTAACCCTAACGCATTTGATGGTCGTGGAAACTACGCACTTGGTATCAAAGAGCAGATTATCTTCCCAGAGATCGAGTACGATAAGGTAGATAAGGTTCGTGGTATGGATATCATCTTCGTTACAACTGCAAAGACAGATGAAGAGGCACGTGAGTTATTAACTCTGTTCAACATGCCATTTGCTAAATAATCAGGAGGGAATTTTTAATGGCTAAGACAAGTATGAAAGTTAAACAGCAGCGTAAACCAAAATTCTCTACCAGAGAATATACACGTTGCAGAATTTGTGGACGTCCACATTCAGTTTTAAGAAAATACGGAATCTGTAGAGTATGTTTCCGTGAGTTAGCATATAAAGGTCAGATTCCAGGCGTTAAGAAGGCATCCTGGTAAACCTTTAAGAGAAAAGTTGTAGTCCAAAAGGAGGAAAAATGTCATGATGATGACAAGTGATCCAATTGCAGATATGCTTACAAGAATCCGTAATGCAAATACTGCAAAACATGATACAGTAGATATTCCAGCTTCTAAGATCAAAGTTGCTATCGCTGGCATCCTTGTTGATGAAGGTTTCATCGAGAAGTATGACATCATCGAGGATGGTAACTTCAAGACAATCCGTGTCACATTGAAGTATGGCGCTGATAAGAATGAGAAGATCATTACAGGAATTAAGAGAATTTCCAAGCCAGGTTTACGTGTATACGCTGGCAAGGATGAAATCCCGAGTGTACTTGGTGGATTAGGAATCGCAATCCTTTCTACGAACCAGGGAATCGTTACTGACAAGGAAGCAAGAAAGCTTCAGGTTGGTGGCGAAGTATTAGCATTTGTATGGTAGTCAAAACCAGATAGAAACTATTAACATCCAATAAATACAGGAGGTACGGGCATGTCACGTATAGGAAGAATGCCAATCGCAATTCCAGCTGGAGTAACAGTTGAGATCGCAGAAAATAATCATGTGACTGTAAAAGGTCCAAAGGGTACTTTGGAGAGAACTCTTCCATCAGAGATGGACATTAAAGTTGAGGGATCCGAAGTCGTAGTTACAAGACCAAACGATTTAAAGAAAATGAAATCCTTACACGGATTAACAAGAACACTGATAAACAACATGGTTGTTGGTGTAACTGAGGGTTACACCAAGACCCTTGAGGTAAACGGTGTAGGTTATAGAGCACAGAAGTCCGGAAAGAAGTTAACACTTCACCTTGGATATTCTCATCCGGTTGAGATGGAAGATCCGGAAGGACTTGAGGCAGTTGTTGAAGATAACAAGATTATCGTTAAAGGTATTGACAAAGAAAAAGTTGGCCAGTACGCAGCTGAAATCAGAGATAAGAGAAGACCTGAGCCATATAAGGGCAAGGGTATCAAGTATGCTGATGAAGTTATTAGACGTAAAGTTGGTAAGACTGGTAAGAAATAATTAAAGGAGTGGACAAGAAATGGTTAGTAAAAAGTCAAGAACAGAAGTTCGTGAAAAGAAGCATAGCAGAATGCGTAATCATCTTGCAGGTACAGCAGAGCGTCCTCGTTTAGCTGTATTCAGAAGTAATAACCATATGTATGCTCAGATTATTGATGATACAGTTGGAAATACACTTGTTTCTGCTTCAACTCTGGATAAAGATTTAAAGGCAGAGCTTGAGAAGACTAATAACGTTGATGCAGCAGCAAAACTTGGTACTGTTATTGCAAAGAAAGCATTAGATAAGGGTATTACCACAGTTGTCTTCGATCGAGGCGGTTTTATTTACGCAGGCAAGGTAAAGGCATTAGCTGAAGCAGCAAGAGAAGCTGGTTTAGAGTTTTAGGAGGAGACAAACATGAAACGTGAAATCATTGATGCGAGTCAATTAGAATTAGTTGACCAGGTTGTTGACATCAAGCGTGTAACAAAGGTCGTTAAGGGTGGACGTAACATGCGCTTCACAGCTCTCGTTGTTGTTGGTGACAAGAATGGTCATGTTGGTGCAGGTCTTGGAAAGGCTGCTGAAATTCCTGAAGCAATCCGCAAAGGAAAAGAAGATGCAATTAAGAGCCTCATCAGTGTTAAATTAGACGAGAATAACTCTATTACACATGATGTAACAGGAAAATACACAGGTGCTTCCGTATTATTAAAGAAGTCTCCTGAAGGTACTGGTATCATCGCTGGTGGTCCAGCTCGTTCCGTATGTGAGCTTGCAGGTATCACCAATATCCGTACAAAATCATTAGGATCAAACAATAAGCAGAACGTTGTACTTGCTACTATCGAGGCACTTTCTCAGTTAAGAAGCCCAGAAGAAGTTGCAAGACTTCGCGGTAAATCTGTAGAAGAAATCTTAGGTTAAGGAGGAGCGACTAAGTCATGGCAGATAAAGTTAAAGTTACACTTATTAAGTCAACAATCGGTGCTGTTCCGAAGAACAAGAAGACAATCGAAGCTCTTGGATTAACTAAGTTACACAAGACTGTAGAGTTACCAAACAACGCAGCTACACAGGGCGCGCTTCGCAAGGTTGCACCATACGTTAACGTAGAAGAAGCATAGAATAAAATAAGGAGGTGCCAAAATGGATTTATCTAGTTTAAAAGCAGCAGAAGGCTCCGTACACAGCGATAACTTCAGAAGAGGTCGTGGACACGGTTCAGGAAATGGCAAGACTGCTGGTAAGGGCCATAAGGGTCAGAAGGCTCGTTCTGGAGCACCAAGACCAGGATTCGAAGGTGGCCAGATGCCATTATACAGAAGATTACCAAAGAGAGGTTTCAAGTGCAGAAACTCTAAGGAAATCATCGGAATTAATCTTTCAGCTCTTGAAAAATTCGATAATGATGCTGTCGTATCAGTAGATACACTGATCGAGGCTGGTATCGTTAAGAATCCAAGAGACGGCGTGAAAATTCTTGGAAATGGAGAATTTACTAAGAAGCTTACAGTCCAGGCTAATGCTTTCAGTGCTAGTGCCAAGGAGAAAATTGAGGCTCTTGGTGGAAAAGCTGAGGTGATCTAATGTTTAAGACACTGCGTAATGCGTTTAAAGTAAAGGACATTCGAGATCGAATTCTTTTTACTTTTTTAATGCTGATCGTCATCCGGATCGGAAGTGAGCTTCCGGCTCCGGGTGTTGATGGAGAAGTGTTTAAACAGTGGTGGGCAAGCCAGTCTGCAGACGGACTTGGATTTTTCAATGCGATTACAGGTGGTTCTTTCCTGAACATGTCTGTATTCGCACTGAATATTACACCGTACATTACTTCATCCATCATTATTCAGCTGCTTACCATTGCGATTCCGAAGCTTGAAGAAATTCAGCGAGACGGAGAAGAGGGAAGAAAGAAGATGGTTGCACTTACCCGTTATGTGACCATCGTTCTTGCATTGATTCAGTCTATAGCAATGACAATCGGTTTTTACCGTGGTGGATATCTCACCAGCCAGAGTCCTTTAGCTGTTATTGAGGTTATCACAGGACTTACAGCAGGATCTGCAGTGCTTATGTGGATCGGTGAGCGCATCACAGAGAAGGGTATCGGAAATGGTATTTCCATCGTGTTGGTTATCAATATCATTTCACGTATGCCAGAAGATATGGGAACTCTTTGGAGTCAGTTCATTGCGAACAAATCCATTCCAAAGGGAATCGTGGCAGGCCTGATCATTATTGCAATCATCGTTGCAATGGTAGTATTCGTAGTAGTACTTCAGGATGCAGAGCGTAGAATCCCAGTTCAGTATTCCAAGAAACTGCAGGGAAGAAAACAGGTGGGTGGTCAGTCCACGCATATTCCACTTAAGGTCAATACCGGCGGTGTAATCCCTGTCATCTTTGCACAGTCACTGTTACAGACACCAGTGATTATCGCAGCAATTCTTGGAAAAGGTAATGGAACAGGTATCGGAAGCAAGATTTTAAAGGGAATGTCCCAGTCAAACTGGTGCAATCCGGAACAGCCGATCTACAGTATCGGACTTGTGGTTTATATTCTGTTAATTATCGCGTTTGCATATTTCTATACACAGATTACATTCAATCCTTTGGAGATTGCAAACAATATGAAGAAAGCCGGTGGTTTTATTCCGGGTATCCGTCCTGGAAAACCTACCAGTGATTATTTAAATCAGATACTCAACTATATTGTGTTCATCGGAGCAGTTGGTCTGTCCATTGTTGCATTTATTCCAATTTTCTTCAATGGTGTATTTAAGGCAGATGTTTCTTTCGGTGGTACATCAATCATCATTATTGTCGGTGTTGTTATTGAGACAATTAAACAGGTTGAGTCACAGATGAGAGTTCGCTATTACAAGGGATTTTTGAACGATTAATTATATTTTGGAGATACTGGATTCCGGTATCTCCATTTCCCTTATGATACGGGGAGCAATTTTCTATATGAAAATATATCGTGTATGATAATAGAAATGGAGAAATGATATGAAGATTATTATGTTAGGGGCTCCGGGGGCAGGAAAAGGAACACAGGCAAAGCAGATTGCTGCAAAATACCAGATTCCACATATTTCCACCGGTGACATTTTCCGTGCAAATATCAAAAATGGTACAGAGTTAGGAAAAAAAGCAAAAACTTATATGGATCAGGGAGCACTTGTGCCAGATGAACTGACCTGTGATCTTGTGATGGATCGTATCCAGCAGGACGATTGCAAAAACGGATTTGTTTTGGATGGATTTCCAAGAACAATTCCACAGGCAGAAGCGCTGGATGCTGCATTAAAGAAAATTGGTCAGACAATGGATTTCGCAATTGATGTTGATGTTCCGGATGAGAATATTGTAAAGCGTATGGGCGGAAGACGTGCCTGCTTAAACTGCGGAGCAACGTATCATATTGTATTTAATCCGACCAAGGTAGAAGGCAAATGTGATGCCTGTGGCGCAGATACAGTACTTCGGGATGATGATAAGCCGGAGACAGTGCAGAAACGTCTGACTGTATATCATGAGCAGACACAGCCACTCATTGATTATTATAAGGCACAGGGAATCCTGAAATCCGTTGACGGAACCAAGCCAATGGATGAAGTATTTACGGATATTGTTGCAATCTTAGGTGAATAAGATGAAGGTAACGATTAAATCTGCTGAAGAGATTGAAAAAATGCGCCGTGCGGGAAAAATTCTCGCCGCTGTGCACCAGAATCTCGCAAAGGAAATCAAACCTGGAATGTCTACTCTGGACATTGACCGGTTGGGGGAAGAGATGATCCGTGAATATGGATGTATTCCTTCATTTAAAAATTACTGTGGGTACCCGGCATCTATCTGTGTTTCTGTAAACGAAGAAGTGGTGCATGGAATTCCAACAGATCAAAGGATCATCAAAGAAGGAGACATTGTCAGTCTGGATGCAGGCGTTATTTATGAAGGCTATCATTCAGATGCGGCAAGAACCGTTGCAGTCGGAGAGGTAAGTGAGGAGGCAAAGCTTCTGATCGAACGAACCAGACAGTCTTTTATTGAAGGAATGAAAAAAGCGGTAGCTGGGAACCACCTTCATGATATTTCCGCAGCAATTGGTGATTATGCGAATCAGTTTGGGTATGGGGTAGTTGAGGATCTTTGTGGACATGGAATAGGAAGTCATTTACATGAAGAACCGGAAATCCCGAATTTCAGACAGCCCTGGTTCCGCAGGGGAATCAAGTTAAAACCTGGCATGACACTGGCCGTGGAGCCGATGATCAATGTAGGAACCAAAGAGGTGCTCTGGATGGATGATGAGTGGACAGTTGTTACAGAAGATATGTCATTGTCCGCCCACTATGAGAATACGATACTTATTACAGATGGAAAACCGGAGATTCTTTCTCTGA
>DLQV01000035.1:0-4086 GCA_002474415.1 Lachnospiraceae bacterium UBA7598 | reverse complement strand
CTCTGACAGAAGAGGAAAAGAAAGCCGGATTTTTAAATCTCTTTTAACAACAGGAAAATTGAAAAGAGTCGATACAGGAGGAAAGAAAGTTATGTCAAAAGCAGATGTTATTGAAGTAGAAGGTGTAGTAGTAGAAAAACTGCCAAACGCTTTCTTTAAAGTAGAACTTGAGAATGGTCATCAGATTCTGGCAACAATCAGCGGAAAACTTCGTATGAATTTTATCCGTATTCTGCCAGGAGATAAAGTTACAATTGAAATGTCCCCATATGACCTGACAAAGGGAAGAATCATCTGGAGAGATAAATAAAAAATATGTTGACTTCCACAAGGTGTCTGTGTATAATATTATTCGGACACTTTTTGGAAAGTACCTGAAAAAATGCGGAAAACCGCAGAAACAGGGCTTTTATAGAGAAAGGAGGATTTGCTGTGAAGGTAAGATCATCAGTTAAACCTATTTGCGAGAAATGCAAAGTCATCAAGAGAAAAGGAAGCATCAGAATTATCTGTGAGAATCCGAAGCACAAACAGAGACAGGGTTAATTACTTCTTAACGGAAGAACCCTGTTATTTGTGCGCTATGGTCAGTTTATAATTGACTGACACAGGCAGCATCGCATCTGCGATGGTATCATTATGTGCGGCTGCAGCGCAGAGAATTTGCGCTGTTCATAATAAACAGAGGCATAGTCTGGTCTTTTTTGCTATAATACCGAGTGGCAAGGGACGAATATGCGAATATGGAAATCCTATTTGTATGCACACATTTCAGGACGTGCAACCGTAGCTGTATATGGATAGGGTTCGGGAAAATACGCGGTTGCAGGTGTATTTATGACTACTATTAATCTTAAAAATTTTATGGAGGTGTAAACACACATGGCTCGTATTGCAGGTGTAGATTTACCAAGAGAAAAACGTGTAGAAATCGGTCTGACTTACATCTACGGAATCGGTAGATCAAGTGCTGACCGTATCCTTGAAGCAGCAAATGTAGATCCTAGCACACGTGTTAGAGATCTTACTGACGATGAGGTTAAGAGAATCAGTGCAGTCATCGATGAGACACAGACTGTAGAAGGTGATTTAAGAAGAGAGATCGCTCTTAATATTAAGAGACTTCAGGAGATCGGATGCTATCGTGGAATCCGTCACAGAAAAGGACTGCCAGTTCGTGGTCAGAAGACAAAGACAAACGCAAGAACAAGAAAAGGTCCTAAGAGAACCGTAGCAAATAAGAAGAAATAAGTTTAATCAGAGAAAGTAGGTTAGTTTAGATATGGCTAAGAACGTTGCAAAGAAAACAACAAAAAAGCGCGTAAAGAAAAACGTTGAACGCGGACAGGCACACATTCAGGCATCTTTCAATAACACAATCGTGACAATTACTGATACTGAAGGTAACGCTTTATCATGGGCTAGTGCTGGTGGTCTTGGATTTAGAGGTTCAAAGAAATCTACTCCATATGCTGCACAGATGGCAGCAGAAACTGCTACAAAGGCAGCTTTAATTCATGGTTTGAAGACAGTTGATGTTATGGTTAAGGGACCAGGCTCAGGACGTGAGGCTGCTATCCGTGCCCTTTCCGCATGCGGTCTTGAAGTAGTTTCCATCAAGGATGTTACTCCAGTACCACATAACGGATGCCGTCCACCAAAGCGTAGAAGAGTTTAATTAGGAGGTATCGATTAAGATGGCAGTGAATAAAGTACCTGTACTGAAAAGATGTAGATCCCTTGGTTTAGAGCCAAGTTATTTAGGATATGATAAGAAGTCTAAGAGAAATCTTCAGAGAGGAAACCGTAAGGTATCTGAGTACGGACTTCAGTTAAGAGAAAAGCAGAAGGCAAAATTCATCTATGGTGTATTAGAGAAGCCTTTCCGTAATTACTATAAGAGAGCAGATAAGATGAGAGGATTAACAGGTCCAAACCTGATGACAATCCTTGAGTCAAGACTTGACAACGTAGTATTCCGTCTTGGATTCGCAAGAACCCGTAAGGAAGCAAGACAGATCGTTGACCACAAGTTCGTAACCGTAAATGGTAAGGTTGTAAACATTCCTTCTTACCTGGTTAAGGCTGGCGATGTTGTTGAGATTAAGGAAAGCAAGAAGAACATTCAGCGTATGAAAGACATCGTTGAGGTTGCTGGTGGAAGAATCGTTCCAGAATGGTTAGATATCGACGCAGAGAAGCTGCAGGGAACTGTAAAAGAGTTACCATCCCGTGAGCAGATCGACGTTCCAGTAAACGAGATGCTCATCGTCGAGTTATATTCTAAGTAATTAGTTTAACGCATCGTAAACCCGAGAAGGAGGGACTTTGTAGTGTTCGATTTTGAAAAACCAAAAATTGAGATCGCTGAAATTTCAGAAGACAAGACATATGGCAAATTTGTTGTAGAGCCTTTGGAAAGAGGATATGGTACTACACTTGGCAACTCTTTAAGAAGAATCATGCTTTCTTCTTTACCGGGAGCTGCTGTAAGCCAGGTGAAGATTGACGGAGTTCTCCATGAATTTAGTTCAATCCCAGGCGTTAAGGAAGATGTTACTGAAATTATTATGAACATCAAGAACCTCGCTATCCGCAATAACAGTTCTACAAATGAACCAAAAGTTGCTTACATTGAATTCGAAGGGGAAGGCGTTGTTACAGCAGCAGATATCCAGGTCGATTCGGATATCGAAATCATGAATCCTGAATTGGTAATCGCACATTTAAACGGTGGTGCAGACTGCAAGCTTTATATGGAACTTACCATTACAAAGGGCAGAGGATATGTCAGTGCAGATAAGAATAAGACAGAGGATACACCAATTGGTGTGATCGCAATCGATTCTATCTACACACCGGTAGACCGTGTCAATGTAACGATTGAGAATACTCGTGTAGGTCAGGTTACTGATTATGATAAGCTTACATTGGATGTGTATACCAATGGAACTTTAGAGCCAGACGAGGCAGTCAGCCTTGCTGCAAAAGTATTGAGTGAGCACTTGAACCTCTTTATTGATCTGTCAGATGCTGCACAGCAGGCAGAAATCATGGTTGAAAAAGAGAACGATACACAGGAAAAAGTTCTTGAGATGAACATCGATGAACTGGAGTTATCTGTTCGTTCTTATAACTGCCTGAAGAGAGCTGGTATCAATACCGTTGCAGAGCTTATCAACCGTACTCCGGAAGATATGATGAAGGTTCGTAACCTTGGCCGCAAGTCTCTTGAAGAAGTGCTTGCAAAACTGAAAGAGTTAGGTTTACAGTTAAATCAGGGTGAAGAATAATAGAAACTGGCGGTGTCAGTAATCCCGATGAGTGTGACAACGTCATAGAACATTTATGGCTTGTGGTATGAAATGCCACAGAATTAAGAATGGGTTCTGCCAGTAAAACCGAAGAGTATGGCAGGATACCCCACAAATGGAGGAAAATTAAAATGGCAAAGTATCGTAAATTAAGCAGAACATCCAGCCAGAGAAAGGCTTTAATCAGAGGTCAGGTTACTGCTCTGATCGCTAATGGAAAGATCGTTACAACAGAAGCAAAGGCTAAGGAAATCCGTAAGGTTGCAGAAGGTCTGATCGCTGCTGCTGTTCGCGAGAAAGACAACTTTGATGAGGTTACTGTTACTGCTAAGGTTGCTCGTAAAGATGCAGACGGCAAGAGAGTAAAAGAAGTTGTTGATGGTAAGAAAGTTACTGTTTATGACGAAGTAGAGAAGAAGATCAAGAAGGATCAGCCTTCCCGTCTTCATGCAAGAAGAGAAATGCTGAAAGTTCTTTACACAGTAAAGACAAATGATGGAAGCAAGAAGGGTGCAAAGGAAGTTGACCTTGTTGCAAAGTTATTTGATGAGATCGCACCAAAGTATGCAGATCGTAACGGTGGTTACACAAGAATCGTAAAGATTGGTCAGCGTAAAGGTGACGGCGCTCTGGAAGTATTACTTGAGTTAGTTTAAGATTTGTCGCTGAGAAACCCCATCTGCGGAAGCAGATGGGGTTTTTTATACTAAAAAGTGAGAATCCGCACCGGTTTTGCCGATGCGGATTTTTTAAATGTGCGCCTAGCGGCGCA
>DLQV01000196.1:4836-9251 GCA_002474415.1 Lachnospiraceae bacterium UBA7598 | reverse complement strand
GCGCATAGATCATCTCAATGATACCATCTAAGATACGCTTTGGAAGCACCAGACTTAAATCTCCCGGTGTTGCAGAAAGTGTCGGAGTCACAAGTCCCTCCTCGATACGCTTCTGATTACTGCGTCGTCCGCGCACCAGATCTCCAAAACGCTGCACAATCACACCGCCGCCTAACATATTCGATAACCGTGCAATACTCTCCCCATATCCATTGCTGTCCTTAAACGGCTCAGAAAAATGTTTTGCCACTAAAAGTGCAAAGTTCGTATTCTCTGTGCGAAGATCCGGACTGTCGTAGCTGTGTCCGTTTACCGTCACGATCCCATTGGTATTTTCATTTACCACAATACCGTATGGATTCATGCAGAACGTACGAACATTATCTTCAAACTTTTCCGTACGGTAAACAATCTTGCTCTCATAAAGTTCATCGGTCAGATGGGAAAAGATCACTGCCGGAAGTTCCACCCGCACACCGATATCCACACGGTTGGATTTGGTAGGAATTTCCAGATCATCGCAGACGGTCTCCATCCACTTGCTTCCGCTTCGTCCGACGGACACAATACATTTTCTGCACGCATATTCTGCATCTTTTGTCGAAACCAGATAACCGTCTTCTTTGACCTGTATTTTTTCCACCGGCGTATCAAAGAAAAAGTCCATGTGTTCCTTCATCTCATCATAAAGATTTTTCAGCACCACATAATTGACATCCGTGCCCAGATGACGGACCGATGCATCCAGAAGTTTCAGTTTATTCTGCAGACATACTTTTTTTAAGTTTGTGCCCGCGGTGGAGTACATTTTGGTTCCCTCTCCACCGTGGGACATATTGATGGTATCCACATATTTCATCAGTTCGAGTGCTTTCTGTCTGCCGATATATTCATATAACGTACCGCCGAAATCATTCGTAATGTTGTATTTACCATCCGAAAAGGCTCCGGCTCCGCCGAATCCGTTCATGATTGCACAGGTCTTGCAGCCGATACAGCTCTTTACCTTTTCTCCATCAATCGGACAATGTCTCTGTTCCAAAGAATGTCCTGCATCAAACACCGCAATCTTTAAATCTTTATCCTGTTTCATGAGCTCATAGGCAGAAAAAATTCCACCCGGTCCTGCTCCAATAATAATTACATCATACATTCGACGCCACCTCCGGCTTTTTATTTTTTCTCGCGACTCTCATTGCGATACTGCAACGGAGTCATATCAAAGCATTTTTTAAACGTACGGTTAAAATGCTCTACGCTCGGATATCCAACGACATCCGCAATATTTTCAACCGTCATATTACCGTTTTTCAATAATGTCTTGGCACGTTTCATACGAATATGGGCTACGTGCTCTCCAAATGTCTTGCCTGATTTATCCTTGATATATTTGGAGATATAAGGCTCTGACAGATGGAACTGCGCTGCCATGCTCTCAAGCGTTACATCCTGATAATTGTTCTGGATAAAATTAAGCATGGCGGTCAGGCGCTCATCCTGTGCACCATCATTTTGTGCAATCTGCGGTAATTTATTTACAGCAACCGTCAGCGCATGGATGGACGCTTTGATGATATCCTCATCCATACCGACACCCCAGTAATTCTTTCCTTCACAGGTAATACCAACATAGGCAATTGCCTTAGAAGAAGATCCATGGGACAATGCATGTTCTTCATAGGTAGAAAGTTCATAGCTGATACCGAAGAACTGCTTGATTGTGTTGCTCACGGCGTCCAGACGACCGTTTCCGTTTGCATCGACGATGGTCTTCTTTCCGCCAAAGTTAATTTCTGTCTCTGCCATAATACCATCATTCTGCTTGAAATGGCAAGAATCGATTGTAAAGTACGGCATTTTGTTCATATAGTTTTCTTCAAAGATCTCGTATACCCACTGTGGAGAAAGTTCCTTGTGTTCTTCATCCGATACCTGTTTCACTGCATATCCGACTTCTTCTTTCATTGCCTGCGGCAGAGAAATGGAGAAATTCTGCTTTAAGATATAACTGATTCCTCCCTTTCCGGACTGGCTGTTGATACGGATAACATCGGCATCGTAAGTTCTTCCCACATCCATCGGATCGATTGGCAGATACGGAACCGTCCATGTCTTTAATTTCTTTTCTTCTCTCCAGGCCATTCCCTTTGCAATCGCATCCTGATGGGAACCGGAGAACGCAGAAAAGACAAGATCTCCGGCATACGGAGAACGCTCATGGACATGCATTCTCGTCAGACGCTCATACGTCTCACGGATGCGTGGCATATCTGCAAAGTCCAGTTTCGGGTCAATACCATAAGAAAACATGTTCATGGCAAGCGTAATGATATCGACATTTCCGGTACGCTCTCCGTTTCCGAACAGCGTGCCTTCGATACGGTCTGCTCCTGCCAGAAGTCCCAGCTCAGCATCACTGACACCGCAGCCTCTGTCATTGTGTGGATGCAGACTCAGCACTACATTCTCACGATTGTGCAGATGTTTGCTTACATATTCAATCTGTGTGGCAAATATATGAGGCATTGCAGTCTCAACAGTTGCCGGGATATTGATGATTGCCTTGTGTGCAGCATCCGGCTCCCAGACATCGAGCACGGCATTGCAGACATCTACTGCGTAATCCACTTCAGTTCCGTGGAAACTTTCCGGACTGTACTCAAAAGAGAAATCCCCCTCTGTCTCACTGGCAAGTCTCTTTAACAGCTTTGCACCATCCACGGCCAGCTGCATGATATGCTCTTTATCTTTTTTAAACACCTGCTCCCGCTGTGCCACAGAAGTGGAATTGTACAGATGAATAACTGCATGCGGAGCCCCTTTGACTGCCTCAAATGTTTTTTTGATAATATGCTCACGCGCCTGTGTCAGTACCTGAACGGTCACATCATCCGGAATCATATCCCGCTCAATCAGCGTACGCATAAAAATAAACTCTGTTTCTGATGCTGCCGGGAATCCAACTTCAATTTCCTTAAATCCGATATCCACGAGCATCTGGAAAAACTCCAGCTTCTCGTCAAGGCTCATCGGCTCGATCAGTGCCTGGTTACCGTCACGCAGGTCCACGGAACACCAGATTGGTGCTTTCTCTATGTAATCTTTTTTGGCCCAGTCGTATTCACAGACTGGAGGAAGAAAATACTGTCTTTCATATTTGTCAAAATTTTTCATGATGTTTCCTCTTTTCCAATGTTAAATATTATCAATTTCAATGAGTAATCTTAACACAATTTTTCTTATTTGGAAATGATTAAATTTAAGCAATTTTATTGATGTTTTTTATTATATCAACTGATCATGCAGCCGGTATACCACAGATGCCTCCGCCTCAGATGCATGCATAACCCGATCTGCCACCTGTTCGGCAACCTGGGTTACCTGATTTTTTTCTTTCCACTGCTGCAAATCCATATCCGGTGTTTCGTGTTTTTTTTGCAGTACATACCGGTTCAGGGAATTACAATACTGCATCAGATTCCGAAATCCCCGCACCCGGTTCAGCAGATTTTCTCCATACATCTGCTGTTCCAATCCTGCAATCGCAATCACTTCCATGCACAGATGAAGCTCTCCTGTGATATCCGATGCCTCCATCAGAAGATCCGGCCGCTCTTTTTTTGCCTGCACAAAATATGCTTTTGCTCCATCCACATCTGCACGGTCAAAATATTCCGCCAGCCGGCGCCGTACTTCTGCAATCTCTGCTTTTTCTCCCAGCATGCCTACCATACACGCATACACCCGCAACCTGTTGTGCCTGATCCAGACATACTGTAAAAATTCCGAAATAAATCCAAAAATTCTCCGGTGATAGGAATCCTCTTCCTCTACATTCACGCGCCGCTCCACTTCAAATAAAATACAAAACAGCCATTCCATATAGGCATCATAAACTTCCTTTCGGGCAATCAGCATATTTCCGAAATATGTGTGCTTTTGCTGCACCAGCTGTTGAAAATCCGCCGCATAATCCGGGTGAAGTTCCTGTATCACGCGGGCAGTTTCATCCAGATACAAAATCTTGTGGTGAGAAGCAAATCCCTCATAATAGGAAAAGTTAAGCTGCAGTTCTTTCGTTGTAATCACATCATACTGCTGCAATAAAGAAAGTATCTGTTCTTCTGTAAATAATGTTCCCTGCTCATTCAAAAGATAGCGGCGGTAGTGGCAGGTACCAACTACCTTTGCATGGGAGTTTTTCCATACCCAGTACATTCCTGTCAATTCGCTGTAATAACAGTTTTTCTCTGAAATATGATCTCCGGTGTTATCTCCCACACAAAAAGACAGCGGGGACGATTCCTCATCCCTGCTGTGTGACAAAGCCACTGCCCTTCCCACATGAAGCGGAATATACATCGGGTCCGGCGGCGGCGTAAACGCCTTATGTGTCATCACGTAGATGGCCGTCT
>DLQV01000196.1:0-4790 GCA_002474415.1 Lachnospiraceae bacterium UBA7598 | reverse complement strand
GCGGTCTGTTGATTTTTATCTTCTGCGCCGGTCTCCATATTTTTCATGATACATTTTCTTTTCTTCATACATTGCCTCATCTGCCTGATTCAGATATACATCCATATTATACTCACTGTCCCACGGAGCCAGAATCACACCGATACTGACCTCTAGAGGTTCCCGGACCGGGGATGGTTCCTCCTTGCATACCACGGCAATGCTCTGCCGGATGGATTCTGCTGTAATCCCGGACTCTTCTCTCGTCAGCAGTAAAAATTCATCCCCGCCAAACCTAAACGGCAGACTGTCTTCCGCAGCGAGTCTTCCAAGTGCTTCCCCTGTCTTTCGGATGACCCAGTCACCGGCTTTGTGCCCGTACGTATCATTGATATACTTCAAACGATTGATATCACAGAATATAAATTTCGTATTGATACGATACTCACAATTTCTTTCATAAAACTTCTGTCCCAGATCTTCCATACCAAAACGGTTGTAGATTCCTGTCAGCTGATCAATCCGGTACAGCTTCTGCAGTTTCAGATTTACTTCCTGATACTGCTTCCGCTGGATATAATTTTCCAGTGCATAACAGATATTACGGAAAAAGGTTTCCAGAATTCCTGTCCGGAACATCTCATCCACACCTGCCACCATACAGTATCCCATCCTATGCAGCTGATAATGCAGTGGCATAAACACCTGTACCCCGCCTTCTTCTGTCCGGTTCTTTTCATTGTGCCAGTTAAGTACTTCTCTTTTACAGCTGCGATAACTTCTGGCTTCCTGGGAAAACAGATCATCCGTCAAAAAGATCTGCCCTCTTCCTGCTCCGACCAACTCTAAGAATCTTCCTGTCGCATCCATGATCTCTTCTAAAGAGATCCGGCTGGTTACCCATTCCTGCATGGAATCGAGTTTGGATTTTGCGTCATGTTCCTGCAGATTTTTCCAGAAAATCCGGTTACGGAATGCTTCCGTATCAAAGGGAACATGTTTTGTACACCCACAGGTATTTCCAATGAAAAAGCGATAGGAAAGCTCCCTGTGAATCAGTTTTCCATCCGCCTTTTCATGCAGTTCGTGCAAAAGCCGAACGGCCTCATATGCCACTTTATCTCTCGGACGTTCAATGGTTGTCATTGTCGGGCTGAAACATTCTCCGTCAAAATACCGGTCAAACCCTGTAACCGGTATCTTTCCCTCAAGCGCCGTTCCCTTTATGGTCTGCAAAAAAGCTGCCGCCATCAGATCATTTGCGCTGATAACCGCCTGCGGAAGTTCTTTTCCTTCCTCATATGCTGCAATCATTTTCCTGGCATATGCTTCCCCGGAGCGGTACTCATAATTCCCGTAATCCACCCATTCCGGCATAAGGCAAAGCCCCAGTTCCTGAATTTTGGACTCTACCCCCTCTTGACGCATCTGTGCCTCATAGGTATCTTTCATTCCGTTAATAAAACCGAATGTCCGGATTCCATGAACTCCGGCCAGATGCCGCACGATCTGCCGCATCGCTTTTCTCTGATTGATTCCAACAAAAGAAAGCCCTGAAATCTCCTCTTCCAGAGATACACAGGGCTTTCCGCTTTCTATGATCCGTTCGAGTAACCGCTGCTTGACATCTCCTTCTTTGATCGTGGTACTCGGATACAAAAATCCATCGTACTCCGACATATCTGCCAGTTCAAAAAAATCAAATTCTGATTTATTAAAACTGTCTCCTGATCCAAGTTTTCCAAAACTTGCATACAGATGTATGGAGTCATGGAATTCTTTCTGTGAATTTTCCAGACCATGATACATATCACGCAGGTACTCATCGTTCCATCCTGTCGCAAATACCGCAATCTTCATAATCACACCCCTGTTCTTTTTTCTTCCCCGTATCTGGTACTATTATACCACCAATTTCAGGGGGCGTCATCCATTTTCCGATATTTGTAGACAAATTATTTATCTGTTTCCGTTACTTTAAATTTGCTGATCAGCTCTTTCAGGTCATCCGCCTCTCCATTCATCTCCTGGCTGGCAGCCGCACATTCCTGTGAGGTTGCAGAATTGGTCTGTACCACATCATTGATGTTTTCTACACCATCGTTGATCTGCTGGATTGCCGCTGTCTGCTCATGCAGCGCATCTGCAATGCCACCCACTTCCTGGGTAATAACTTTCGAACTGTCTGCAACTTCCTCCAGCTGCTTTGCCGTATCATCTGCAATGGTCATTCCTTTTTCCACTGCCTGAACCGAACTCTCGATCAGCTCAGCCGATTCTTTTGCTGCGTTGGCACTTTGTTCTGCCAGAACCGTTACCTGATCTGCAACCACCGCAAATCCTTTTCCGGCTTCCCCTGCCCGCGCTGCCTCAATGGAAGCATTCAAAGCAAGCAGATTCGTCTGCGATGCAATTTCATTGATTGTTGATATAATATTACTGATTTTCTGGGATGCATCATTGATCTCATGCATCGACTGTACCATCTCATGCATTTTCCCATTTCCATCCAGAATTTCTGTTCCAAGCTGCGCTACCTTTCCACTGATTTCTTTTGCCTGTTCTGCATTCTGTGAAACCTTCTCAGCAACATTGGTAATGGTTGCTGTCAGTTCTTCAACAACAGCGGCCTGATTGGTTGCTCCTTCTGCCAGGTCTGAAGAACTTGCCGCAACCTGACCGGCTCCTCCGGATACCTGATCCGAAGCTCTCTGAATTCCTTTTACCGTATCTGCCATACTGTTTTCAAACTGCATAATAGAATCCAGGATTCCTACAAAATCCCCTTTCCATTCTACTTCCGGCTGCACATCAAAATTCCCGTTGGAAAATTCTTTCATTGCCCGCGCGATATCATCCACATAAGTGCCAAGAATCCGAATTGATTTCCGCAGATTGTGTGCCAGTCTTCCAATTTCATCCTCCGAATGATACTCAATCGTGCTATGCAGATTTCCTGCGGCCAGTTCCTCCGACACATTCTCGATCGCACGAAGCGGAGTGAGTACAGATTGTACAATGATATTTCCGAGCTTTTTGGATGCTAAAACTGCAATCACCATAAAGAAAATAATGATTGCCGCGGATGCTACTGCAAGTACCACCATAAATGTTACCGCCCGGCTTCTTTCCTGATTCGTTATTTTTTCCACGTCCGAAGTAATGTTTACCAGTTCATCCAATGCCGGTGTACAAACTGTAAGTATCTGGCTGGTTGCCCCGTCTTTGTCTCCGGAAACAATCTGAGCCGTAATGGCATATCCGATTTCACCCCAGTTTTTCATTGCCTTCTGGTATTTCTTATAGAGATTTTCATCAATAATTTTTGCACTTTTGATGGTCTTTAAAGAGCTGTCTACCTCTTTTAACTTCTTCTCCACTGTCTGCTGGTATCCGTCATATTTCGTCTGATCCGTATTCAACGCCATTTCACGGATATTTCTTGCCGCAACATTAATATCAATACTGCATTCCTTAATTGCAAGATCAGCTGCTTCAATATTATGTATATATCGGTAAGTATTTCCAAACAACATTAAAATTGCACATACTGCTACAATTCCAGATATCACCATCAGGCGAATAACAGTCAGATACCCGTAATTCAGTCGTTTCTTCAGCTTCATATTTTCAAGCTTTTCTTTTAGTTTCATATTGCTCTGTTCCTCCTGGTCCTTTTTTACTATTTTGACCATTGTATCACCCGCAGAAAATTTGTCAATATTATGCTCGTTTTTTGTCATCTTTTTCTGCGTCTTCTGCGTCTTCTCGGTTTCTGTCCGTTTTCCTTCCGATATGTCTGTATCGTTTCCCAGATTTTTGTATAATCACGCTCAAATAATTCCTCAGAAAGCTGTCTGGAAAGTATCTCCGGATCCACGATCTCTACAATTTTATCTGCCACAAACCGCTTGCTTTTCTGTTTATAGGCATGCATCGCGTTCAGTTCCTGGATATGTGCCAGTTCCGGCCGCCATAAAATTTCTATTTTACAATTCCAGTTCATCTGCGGGTTACTTTGTGGCTCCCGCAGCATATAAAAATCAACCTGATCTTCTACCTGTTCCACGGTAATGATCCCCCACCATTCCGGCACGTGTTCCTTAATATGTGCCGCATGCCGGGTTCCAACCACNNAGATCATAGTCATAATATAAGTTGTAATCTTTCACCTGACGGTCCAGCCGGGCATAACTGTCTGCATCGCTTTTGATCTCAATTCCATAGAGGGCATCGGGCACCACCATGACAAGATCTGCCCGCGACTGCCCCATCACCTGTTCCTCAAGAATTCTGTTTTTCCCGTAAAGTTCTTCCAGATAAAATGCCAGAGGTTCCCGGATATCTTTATCATATAACATTATTTTGCCAGCTTTGCATCGGCTTTTGCCTGGAATTTCTCATTAAATACGATAAAACGCTCGTGCTCGCCCTCTCCGATCAGTCCTGCCTCATCAAAAGCTTTCACGGAAAACGTCAGTGCTCTGCCATCTATTTTTGTCAGTTCGGTTTCACAGGTAATTTTCATGCCCACCGGGGAAGCTGCCACATGTTTTACATTCATCATGGTTCCAACAGTTCCGCTTCCTTCTTCTAAATAAGGCTGTACACTCTCCCATGCAGTTTTTTCCATCAATGCGATCATTGCAGGGGTTGCAAATACATCCAGGGCTCCGCTTCCCATAACTTTTGCGGTATTTTCCTCTGTTACCATAACTTCCTGTGTTCCTTTTACGCCTTCTTTTAACATATGTAATACTCCTTTTCTTGTTCTAAAATTTGCGATTGCAAAACCCTTTCCGGGCCTGCCG
>DLQV01000123.1 GCA_002474415.1 Lachnospiraceae bacterium UBA7598 | reverse complement strand
GATGCATTCCTCCTGAATCCAGCGGATTATAAATGTGAAAATGGTGGAATTGTATTTCCAAATCCAAATGCGCCGACAGGGGAACTTCTTCCGGTATCTGCCGTTGAGGAGATTATTCAGGCAAATCCGGATGTGATTGTGATTGTGGATGAGGCATACATTGATTTTGGTGGAGAGAGTGCACTGCCTCTGATTGATAAATATGATAATGTAATTGTGGTACAGACATTTTCTAAGTCACGTTCTCTGGCGGGCTCTAGGATTGGTTTTGCCATCAGTAATCCGACACTGATCAAATATTTAAATGATGTGAAGTATTCCTTCAATTCTTACACGATGGATCGTATCACCATTGCTTTGGGAACGACATCTATCCGTGACCGGGCATATTTTGAGCAGACGACAGAGAAAATCATAAAGACAAGAGAGTGGACCAAAGAGCAGCTTCGGGCACTTGGATTTGTATTTGGTGATTCCAAAAGCAACTTTATTTTTGCTATGCATCCGGATGTTTCCGGTGTGGAACTGTTTGAAGCATTGAAGAAAAACGATATTTATGTGCGGCATTTCAGTAAACCGGCGCGGATCAATGAGTATCTGCGTATCACCATCGGTACGGATGAGCAGATGCATAAACTGATCGATTTTCTGAAAAAATATTTAAAGAAATAAAGCGAGGATTTTTTATGTTGACAAAATACTTATGGGTATTTTTTGTTTCCATGGTGCCACTGGTGGAACTGCGCGGCTCCATTATTATCTCACAGGGACTGCAGTTGCCGGTACTTTCTTCTTATATTGTAGCAATTATCGGAAATATGCTGCCGGTGCCGGTAATTTATCTGTTTGCACGGAAGGTTCTGGTCTGGGGATCGGATAAACCGGTGATTGGAAAGTTTTTTTCCTGGTGTCTGGAAAAGGGAGAAAAAGGTGGAAAAAAATTGCAGCAAAAAGCTGGCCGGGGACTTTTTATCGCACTGCTGCTGTTTGTAGGAATCCCGCTTCCGGGAACCGGTGCATGGACAGGAACACTGGCGGCAAGTATTCTGGATATGGATTTTAAATCAACAATTATCGCCGTCATGCTCGGGGTTCTGCTGGCTGGAATTATTATGATGGTTCTCAGCGTGGCCGGATTTGGCATGTTTTTAAAATAACCAAGGAAGTAATTGAGCAAAATGAAGGACAAAAAGCAAAACAGGAAGATCCCGCGACAGGTGCGCTGGGATAAGCTTGATAATACAGCACATCTTTTCCCGTCCATTGCGGGGGAGAGTATGACAAATGTGTACCGGATCAGTGTGACCTTAAAAGAAGAGGTTCAGGTGGAATTTTTGCAGCAGGCACTGGATATAATTCTGCCGAAATTTGATGGCTTTAATCTGCGGATGCGCACAGGCGTATTCTGGTATTATTTTGAGGAGAATGGAAAACCTGCACCGAAAGTACGCGAGGAGAGCAATTTTCCATGCCGGTTTATCCGGCAGAACAAAAACCGGAACTATCTGTTCCGTGTGACCTATTATAAGTCAAGAATCAATCTGGAAGTGTTTCATGTACTGACCGATGGCATGGGAGGCATTAATTTTCTCCGGGAGCTGACGTATCAGTATCTGCGGCTGGTGCATCCGGAACTGGCAGAAAAAGAAGGAAATAAACTAAGCGGAGATACTTCGCTCAGCAGAGAGGACAGTTTTGTCCGTAATTACCGCACCAGTAAGCCAAGCGGATTTAATAAAGAAAAAGCATATCTGATCAAGGAGGATAAGCTTCCGGCCGGAGAATTTGGCGTGATGCATGGGCGGATGCCGGTTTCACAGCTAAAGAAGGTAGCACATGGCTATCACGCATCTTTAAATGAATATTTTGTGGCAGTCTTTGTATGGAGTGTATATAAAGAACTGTTACATGGGATGCCGGGGAAAAAACCGATCCGCATCGCAGTGCCGGTCAATCTGCGTCCGTATTTTGATTCGGATACGACCAAAAACTTTTTTGTTATGGTATCTGCGGAATTCCGTCCACAGAAAGATTCCTATACGTTTGAGGAAGTACTTGCAAGCATACAAAGCAGCCTGCACTCCCAGATCAATAAGGAACATTTAGAGGATCTGTTTTCTTACAGTGTATCCAATCAGAGGAACCTGCTTATGCGTCCGGTGCCGTTATTTTTGAAAAATATTGCCATGCGTATCGTATATGAAAAATCCGCAGTGGCAAATACGACAACGATCACAAACATCGGTAATATTAAGATCAAAGATGTTTACCAGCCTTACGTAGATGGCTTTTCGGCTTTTATAGCCATGTCAAAGGGACAGTATCTGAAAGGAACGATCTGTTCTTATCAGGATACACTGGTATTTACATTCAGTTCCATTTTTTCGGAGGCCCTGGTACAGAAGGCTTTTTTCCGTAAAATTGCGGCGGATGGTGTGGATGTAGAGATTGAAACGAACGGAGTATATTATGAATAGATGCAAAAAATGTAATGTGGTCATATTGGATAATACGGATCGCTGTCCGCTCTGTAAGCATGTGCTTGAATCCGATGGAACGCAGGGAGAGAGCCGGTATCCAGATGCCATCGCAACAGCGCGCCGGTTCCGGTTTGTGGAGAATCTGGTATTGTTTATCTCCATTGTAGCGGAGTGTCTGTTGATTGCCATCAATTTTCAGGTGGACAGGGAAGTTGCATGGAGTCTTGTGATTGGCATTATTTTATTGTATGGAAATGTGGTGCTTCGGATGGCAATACTTGGAAAATCAGGGTATCTGGCGAAAACGCTCTGTCTGGTATTGCTTGCTATTGTAATGCTTCTTGGAATTGATTATCTGACCGGATACCGGCGCTGGTCGTTAGACTATGTGCTTCCGGGCGGAATCATTGCCATTGATGTAGCGTTGTTTATCCTGATCCTGGTAAACCGGAGAAACTGGCAGAGTTATATGATGGCGGAGTTATTGACGATATTGCTGAGCATTGTACCAGTGGTATTGTTGCAGATGAAGATTATTCATTTTCCATACCTGGCATGGGGATCCCTTGGGGTATCGGTATTTTTATTCCTTGGAACACTGATTCTTGGAGATCAGCGGGCACGAACGGAACTGAAACGGAGATTTCATGTATGATAGAAAGCGAAGCGAGTGTAAAGGGACGTGTGGTGGCAGAAATGCTGTCCCATTTTACTAATGATTTAAAAATCGGAAAAAAAATAAAGAGCGGAGAACTGCGCAAACGGATGATAGAGCCGCCATGGATTCCACCGGCAATGTTTAACCTGACGGGAATCAATATGGAACATTTTACGATGAAACTTTTGTCGTTAAAGGAAAATCCAAACACGGATTATGTGATTCTGCAGTTGCACGGTGGTGGCTATATGGGCGCCGTGCGCAATGCGTATTATGTGTTTGCAGGATTGTATAACGAGCTGAGCCATGGATGCAACGTGCTTACTCCGGATTATCGTGTGGCACCGGAAAATCCGTATCCGGCAGCGCTTGAAGATGCCCTGGCATCGTATCGCTGGCTGCTTTCTAAGGGATATTACGGAGAACAGATTATCCTTGCCGGAGATTCGGCAGGAGGCGGACTGGCAATGGCGCTTTGTATGTATCTGCGGGATCATAACATGCCGATACCGGGAGGAATCATAGCCATGTCTCCGTGGACGGATCTGACGGCCAGTGGGGAGTC
>DLQV01000052.1:33329-39103 GCA_002474415.1 Lachnospiraceae bacterium UBA7598 | reverse complement strand
CACCCCGATAACAGTTATAATAAAATAAAGACACAGCAAAATGCCGAAAGCACCTCATGACATGGGCTTCCGGCATTGCTTTTCTTAAAAATGGCTCTGGGAAACAATATAGGGAGTGCCCGTGATGGAACGATGTAGAGAAATACTGAAAAAACTCATAAAAAAAGATGCATTTTACGAACAGGAAGATGTAACACAGAATATTTTTGCTTTCCGATTTGGAATTTTGTGTATTTTGTTTTATTCCTTTGATATGCTTTTAAATACCTTTCATATTTTCATTGTGGATCAGAATATTTTTCGGACCGGATATCTGATCGCATGCGGGATTATGGTTTTATATCTGATTCTGCTGTTTGTTCTGGGGCTGGAACACCGGATGACAAAATACATCAGTGTTTCGGCAATTGGATTGATGGTATTAAGTGCGAGTGCGACGCTTACCTATCATATGATCATAATCATCATGATTCCCATTATGATTGCAAGCATGTATGTATCGAAGCGGTTGTCGGTTTTCGCATTTCATCTGACGATTTTCAGCATTATTGTCAGTACCTATGTGGGATATTATTTTGGGGTTTGTGATGCCAATATGGTATTGCTGACGGCAACCTCTTTAAAAAATCTTTCGCAGAATGGAAAATTTTTGTTAGACACTGTGAACCAAAATCCGTTTGTCACGCTGGCTTTGTATTATGTTGTGCCTCGTTCGCTTATGGCGATTGCATTTTTTTATGTGAGCACCAATGTGAACCGTGTTGTGCGCAAATCGATGGAAAATGCCTGGAAAATGAAACAGGAAGCCATCATGGATGATATGACGGGGTTGTATAACAAAAATCGTCTGCTGGCAGTTGTGCAGGCTGAAACACAGAAGAAGGGCAGTCGTGATGTGGCAGTTGTGTACTGGGATGTGAACCGTTTGAAATACGTGAACGATACATATGGACATTTGTATGGAGATCAGCTGATTATCCGGATTGCGGATTCGATTCGGATGGTGACCGGGGAAGGCATGTGTGCATACCGTTATGGCGGGGATGAATTTCTTATGATTATTCCGGATGGAACACAGAAAATCTCAGAATCTCTCATCGAAAAATGGAGACAGGTGATGGAACCGATTCAGAAGAACTGTGAGATTCCGGTTTCTGCCTCCGTGGGATATGCAGTGGGAAAGTACGAAAACATTATGGAACTGATCGCAATGGCGGACCGTAAAATGTACGAGAACAAAGCGCAGCATAGGATTTAAGGAACGGTGATTGACTATCCCCTGGCAACGCGGTAAGATAAGCTGTGCAAAGAAGGGAGCGTTAATAATTGAAAACAAATAAATATGAAATAGATATGTGCAATGGAACCATCATGGATAAACTGATTTCCTTTGCACTCCCACTGATGCTGTCGGGAATTTTACAGCTGATGTTCAATGCGGTGGATATCATTGTTGTGGGACATTTCACGGGAAAACAGGCACTGGCGGCAGTGGGATCGACCACAGCACTCATCAACGTGTTCACCAATCTGTTTATTGGAATTTCGTTGGGGGCTAACGTGCTTGCGGCACGTTTTTTTGCGGCCGGCAAGGAAAAAGAAATGTCGGACACGGTACATACTGCCATTCTGCTGGCGCTGATCAGCGGAATTCTTATGGCAGGAATCGGCGTAATCAGTGCAAAAGGGGCGCTGCTTCTTATGGGTACGCCGGACAATGTCATTGCACAGTCAACCCTTTACATGCGGATTTATTTTCTGGGCATGCCGTTTTTTATGCTCTATAATTATGGGGCAGCGATTCTGCGTGCTGTGGGAGATACAAAGCGTCCGTTGTTGTTTCTGGTGATTTCCGGATGTGTCAATGCGGTATTGGATCTGATTCTTGTGATCGGATTTCACCTGGGCGTGGCAGGTGTGGCCACTGCGACAATTACGGCGCAGATGATCTCCTGTATTCTGGTTTTGTTTTGCCTGTACCACACGGACAGCTGTTATCAGCTGCGTTTTTCGAAGCTGAAAATAAAAAAGGTTTATCTGTTGCAGATTTTTCAGGTGGGAATTCCTGCCGGGATTCAAAGTACGGTTATTAACTTTTCAAACGCGCTGCTGCAGTCTTCTGTGAATTCGTTCGGCGATACGGCGATGGCGGGATATACAGCGGCAAACAATATTTTGGGATTTTTGTATATGTCGGTGAATTCCATTACACAGGCATGTATGAGTTTTACGAGTCAGAATTACGGTGTGGGAAAATACAAGCGTATGGACCGGGTGCTGATTGATTGTCTGATTCTTACGGTCAGTGTTTCCCTGCTGCTGGGATGTGGGGCATGGTTTTTCGGACCGCAGGTACTTCGTATATATACGAGAGAAAAGGATGTGATCCAGAGTGGCATGGAAATCCTCTCCATTACGACGGTGCCGTATTTTTTGTGTGGAATCATGGATTTATTTCCCGGATCGTTGCGGGGAATGGGACATTCGGCAGTGCCGATGATTTTATCTGTGATTGGAACCGTTGGAACAAGAATCCTCTGGATTTTTGGATTTTTCCCACATCACAGATCGTTATATTTCCTGTTTATCTCCTATCCGGGGTCTTGGATCATAACGATTGTGATGCAGGTCATCTGTTTTTATTTTGTCAGGAAAAAGGTTGTGGCCAGTTTATCCATGTCCAGTTCCTGTGCCGGAACAAAGGCATCGGATGTCAGATAATGCAGCAGAGAAGTTGCAAACTGGCGGACTTCACTGCGTTCCATAATCTCACTTAATCGGCTGGTACAAATCATCAGGGAACCATTTCCAACCTTTCCTTCCATCAGGATAGCAAGCTTGTGGTTGCGGTCAAAATTGTCAATCATCTGAACGATCGGACGATAGGATGCAGCGGTGCTGTCATCCAGGATCGCGCAACGGCTGTGTGAAACAATGGAATACCACTGTGGGGTTGCGTAGGTGTGGCTTGGAAATTCTGTAAGTGCCGGATGGTTTTCATTGATGAGAAGTCCCATTGTGCCCACAGCAACCGGTTTTTTCATCCAGTTACAGATATCGCGGAACATCGGGTAGCACCAGAAATCCGTACAGTAAAAGCCTTCGAGACTTTCCGGAACTTCGTTTGGCAGATACAGCACACGTTTTCCCTCGGCCAGAAGGTTTTTCGCCTGTGTAAAATCGCAGGTCAGTGATACCTCATAACCGTTCGCGCGGATCACCGGCGCAGACAGATCGATGGCAGCCTGGTCCGGATACAGATACAGCTCATAGTGGTTATGCATGGTGGTTCCTTCTACCGTGAGGTTTAGTGTATACATTCCCGGTTCGGTGCAGGATGGACAGGTGAATGAGATAGTTCCAAGCTGTGCCAGACCGTGGAGGTGATCCGGGATTGCAACATCGCCGGAGGAAAGGATAGAGGAGTTCTGTGTAAAGGTCCAGTGGATGGATTTTCCGCACAAATCCGTTGGGTGATAATAACGGATCGCAAGATCTGCAGAGAATTCTTCACCAGCTGTCCATACATACTTGTCAAACTGTGCCAAAAGAATACCGTCGGAACAGAAAGAAGCCCAGTCTTCTGTAGTAATCAGTCCTTTCGAATCCATAAACGCATCTAAAATTCCAACCAGCGCTGTTCCCTGTCCGGAAAAATCCTGAATATCCAGAATCTGATACCCTGCTAAAAGAGAGGTACGGGCAGCAGCTTCGAGTTCTTCCTTATAGCATTGCACTGCAAGGGCACCGCTGTTTTTGAAAAAGTCATCGGCCTGATCAAGCATGCCTTTGGCCTTGAGGCGGTCACGGAAAATTTCAAAATTGCGCGCTTTTAGTACACCCGTATATTTTTTGATTTCGTGAAAATTTGGATATACGCAGTACTGGCCGATTTCATGGGAAACTACCGGAATATGTGGGATAAGTACCTCATCGGTTTCGGCTGCTTTTACTTTTTTGACACCGGTTCCGTACTGGATCTCAATTTCTGCAGCCGCATCGTTTTCTTTTATGGCGTGTGTCGGATGGATATCCTCATCGTAGTTTTTCCGCGTGGAAGGTTCCTCCACCTGTACATGACCAAGCGGAGCGTCACACATACCGTAGGATCCGCGGAACAGTCGGTGTTTGCTGAAACGAACGCCGACAAAGAAATCTTCTTCCGGCAGAATTACCGGGGTGTGCTGAAAATTATTTGAACCCTGTGTATACAGATGTCTATGGTCATAGGCTTCATAGTCTGAGAGAATCTGGGAAAGTTTTTCCTTGCTTCCCCACAGCTCATTGCCGAGCGACATCATGCAGTAAGAAGCGTGATTGCCGAAGGCATCCATCATACGGTATCCTTCGGAGATCAGATACTGTTGTTCCGCTTCGTTGTGGTTTTCATCCTCCGGTGTCGTGATGGTTCCCCAGAAAGGAAGCTGTGGTTCCATATAGATACCGAGCAGATCAGCGGCGGTAAACGCGGCTTCCGGCGGACAGCAGGTATGGAAACGGTAATGGTTTATCCCATAGCTTTTGGAAATTTTCATCACGCGGATCCATTCGTCGACGGTTGCCGGTACGGCAGCGGTCAGCGGAAAGATCAGGCCATCGTGTTTTCCGCGCAGAAATGTGGAAGTTCCGTTGATCAAAAATGCGGTTTCCGTTGTGGAAAATTTGCGAAGCCCAAATGTGGTAATCGTTTTTTCTTCTTCGGACAAAGCGGCGGTTAACTGGTAGACGACCGGGGTATACTCACTCCAAAGCACAGCATTGTCTCCCAGAGCGTAGGTAATGGTTGTTTTTGACTTTCCCACTGGAACATTAACCGGATATGTGGAAACTGGAGTCTTTTGGCCGGTCAGACCGTGGATATCTGACAGTTCTGCGTCAATGGTGACAGTTTTATCAGCTTCGGCAGACGTTGTGTTTACCGTATGCAGTTCTAAGGTTGCAGTTTTGGTATCAATATCCGGAAAAACACGGATGCTTTCAATATATACAGGTGCATACATATGCAGGGAGATTTCACCAATGATACCGTTCCAGTTTGTCTGGGTATCCGGAGAGGTGAGATGTCCGCCCTTGGTAGGATAATCGACATTGGAGACCAGAATTGTCAAGCGGAATTCCGGCTTTGTAAGATAAGGAGTCAGGTTATACTGGTGCGGCGTGTTGAGGCTGTCTGCGGAGCCGACGAATACACCGTCAACCCATACCTGGGTCATGCGGGTACGTTCCAGATAAAGAATAATCTGCGAATCCAGATCGGAAGGATCGAGTGTGATGGTACGGGAATACCAGGCATACCCCTCATACAGATAAGGATCTGTCAGACATCCGGTTTCTTTGGTGTCATGATAAGGCCCTTTTTTTGCCATGGACGTAGTGCCAGGCAGGGGGATGGTATCATCCAGATTTTTCTCGTAAATATGGTCCTGAATTCCGGATTTATCCGGATCCAGAGAAAATGTCCAGGTTCCGTTTAACAATAATTTTTTTCTCATGCTATATTCGTCCTTTTTCAATAAAAATAGTAATGTTGATAGCCTTATTTTATGATAGTGCAGCAGACATTGCAATCGCAGAAAAAAGAAGTGGTCGGCTCAGGAAACTTTTGGTGGAAAATGCGCGGACTATAACACATCTGTACTTAGAGTTTCTTGCAGAGAAAAGATGGAAATGTTACAATTACAAAGGTATGCAATGCGGTCGTGGAGATCTTGATGGATGGGATTGCAAATGAGAGCCGTAAAGTGATATGATACAGTAAGTAATTTCAATTGGAA
>DLQV01000052.1:30751-33302 GCA_002474415.1 Lachnospiraceae bacterium UBA7598 | reverse complement strand
TCAATTGGAACAGGAGATAAGAAAATGCAGACGCAGAAAAAAAATAGGTGCATAGTCATTGGAGTGGTTATTCTTTTGGCAGCTGTCCTTATACTGGCGGGCGTGCTGGTAAAAAAAGGAAAGAATAAAAAAGATCCTAAAATTATTGAGCCAACACAGCAGGAGCAGACATCGGAAACACAGACACAGACACAGACGGAGAAAGCATTTGATTATTCTGCGACAGAAACTGCAGAGACAAAATCTCTCCCAAAATCCGTTGTCAGCAAGCAGGGAATTTTGATCGACGTGGATGCGGGAACCATTCTGGCCGGAAAAGATGCATTTAAACGTATGATTCCGGCATCTATGACTAAAATCTTTACGGTGTTGGTAGCAGCAGAAAATATTAAGCCGGAGCAGCTGGACGAGCTGGTTACCATTAATGTAGATGCTACAGATTTCAGCTACAGCAATGATTGCAGCAATACCGGATACGAAGTGGACGAGCAGGTAACGGTAAGAGATCTGTTTTATGGAACTATTTTGCCGTCAGGGGCAGATTCCGCGGTTTCTCTGGCAACTTATGTGGCCGGTTCACAGGAAGCGTTTGTGGATATGATGAATCAGGAACTGGAAAAAATGGGATTGTCGGAGACTACACATTTTACCAACTGTGTCGGTATTTACAATGATAACCATTACAGTACGCCGTATGATATGGCGATGATTTTAAAAGCTGCAATGGATAATGATCTGTGCAGGGAAGTTCTTGGAACACGAACCTACACGACATCAAAATCCAAACCACATCCGGATGGAATTACAGTATCCAACTGGTTTTTGCGGAGAATTGAAGATAAGGATACACACAGTGAGATTATCGGTGCAAAGACGGGATTTGTAAATCAGTCCGGAAACTGTGCGGCAAGTATGGCACAGACTCCGGATGGAAAAGAATATATCTGTGTGACAGCAGGGGCCACCAGCAGCTGGCGCTGTATCTACGATCATGTGGATATTTACGATGCGTTCCTGCCGGAGACCGCACAGCCTTCCGAAAGTGAAGAGGTAACACAATAAAAAAGGAACAGTGAAAGCTGTTCCCTCTTGTTTAAAGAATGATGATATTGGCACAACTGATATCTTCTCCGAGGTTGTAAACGTTACCGCTGGTAAGTCCGACAACTACCGGACGGAGAATATAGTGCGGAATATTTTTGACCACGCGCGCCTGTTCGCCATTACTCAGTTCTACGATGCTGTCTACCGGATACAGAATCATGCTTTCAAGGAAGCTCTTCATAGCAGTTATGTCGAGTTCCATTGTCATGGACATAATCATTTCCACAGCATCTCTCTGGGAATAGGCCTTTTTATATGGGCGTTCTGTAACCAGTGCATCATAAATATCCGCCACGGACAAAATCTTGGCATAAGGGCAAATTTTCTCTGCGGAAACACCCATAGGGTAACCGCTTCCGTTGATCTTTTCATGGTGCTGTAAAACACCAAGACAGACAGCCGGAGAAAATTCTGTACGATCCTTGATCATGTTGTAACCGTATGTGGAGTGCTGCCGCATAATGGCAAATTCGTCATCATCGAGTTTGCCTGGTTTGTTTAAGATGGCATTTGGAATTTTGGTTTTTCCAATATCGTGCAGCAAACCACAGACACCAATTTCATGTACTTCTTCCTGCGAGAGCCCCTGCTGTTTGGCAACGATCATGGAAATTGTTGCTACATCCACGCTGTGTTTGAACGTGTATTCGTCGCTGGTTTTCAGTGTGGAGATGTCGATGGCGATGGCGTCATTGCTTTTAATAGAACGCATCAGGTCATCGGCAATGCTCTCTGTAGTGGCAACCATTTCCTCAGAGGTCGTATTGTTGTAGATAAACTGAATGCCGGTAGAGACACGTTCACGGATACTGGCAGAAAGAGTAACTTTTGCGCGGTCTTCGGTACGGAGCCGTTCGATGTTTTTTTCTGCTTTTGGAGAGGTTGGAACCTGCTCAGGATTTTCCTCTTCTTCCCCTTCCTGAATGTAAACAGACATAATACCCAGTTTCAACAGGGAATCGATCATATAATCATCCAGTTCGGCACCTCTGGAAACGAGATTACGTCCCAGACGGTCAACCACCGGATGATCGAGCTTCATGCCCGGTTTTAATTGTCTTGTTCTCATATACTTTCGTTTTATCATGTTTATATTTTACTATTTTTTGGATATTTTGCCAAGTTTTTTTGAAAAATTTAGGCGAATTTTAGGAGAATTGATATGCTTCCACAACTATTTTTAGATCGAATGAAACAAATGCTGGAGGAAGAATACCCGGCATTTCTAAACAGCTACGAAGATGCGCGTTATCAGGCATTGCGGATCAATCCGTCAAAAACTGACCGGAATCGGTTTGCAGAGGAAACTTCTTTTCACCTGCAGCCGGTGCCATGGGAAGCGAACGGGTTTTATTACGAAAAGGAAGATCAGCCGGGAAAACATCCGTATCACGAGGCTGGCGTGTACTATATTCAGGAGCCGAGCGCCATGGCGCCGGCTGCATAT
>DLQV01000052.1:7175-30664 GCA_002474415.1 Lachnospiraceae bacterium UBA7598 | reverse complement strand
AAAAGTACACAGATTGCTGCGGCAATGCAGGGAAAAGGGCTCCTTGTCAGCAATGAGATTCATCCGGCACGGGCAAAGATTCTTTCCGAGAATATGGAACGGATGGGTGTAAAAAATGTGATGGTGACAAACGAGAGTCCGCAGACACTTGCAGGAATGTTTACGGAATATTTTGACCGGATCATGGTAGATGCTCCGTGCTCCGGGGAAGGAATGTTTCGTAAAAATGAGCAGGCATGTGAGGAGTGGAGTCCTGAGAATGTTCAGATCTGTGCGGCGCGGCAGCAGGAAATTCTTGCATGTGCGGCCTCCATGCTCCGGCCGGGAGGACGTATGGTTTACTCTACCTGTACCTTTGCACCGGAGGAAAATGAGGGAACGATCAGCCGTTTTCTGGAACAGCATCCGCAGTTTCATATTGTGCCGGTGAAAAAATATCCGGGAATGGCAGACGGTGTAGCAGCATGGACCGAACATCCGGCAGCGGAGATTGGAGATACGATCCGGTTATTTCCGCATCATCTGCACGGAGAGGGACATTTCGTTGCGGTTCTGGAAAAAGAGGGAACTGTTTCACAAAATTACCAGGGATATTGTGCGAATGGAGAAGAAAAACCGCTGGTAAAGGGAGAAGCAAAAGCGTTTCTTGCAGGATTACAGGAGTTTCTTGGGGAGATACCGGCAGATGATGCCGGGCGGCTGCTTCTTTTTGGAGAGCAGCTGTATCTGATGCCGGAACATATGCCGGCAACCAGACGGCTGCATGTGCTGCGTCCGGGGCTGCATTTAGGTACGGTCAAAAAGAATCGGCTGGAACCGGCACATGCACTGGCACTTGCAATTTCCCCACAGGAAGCGTGTCACAGCTGGAATCTGTCTGTGGACGAAGCACGCGCATATCTGTCCGGGCAGACGTTTCCGGTAGAAGGGGAGAAAGGCTGGTATCTGATCACGGTAGATGGATACAGCCTCGGCTGGGGCAAACTTGCGGGTTCTGTGATGAAGAATCATTACCCGAAGGGGCTGCGGAAGCTGCTCTGATTTAAAAAAGGAACCATATAAATTGGAAGACATATAATATCGCCGTCTTTGCAGAAATCTTTGGTGTATACCAGATATTTCTGCAGAATACGGTCGGAATATTTCAGTGAAAATGCATCCAGAGATTTATGTGTTTTATAACCGGATGATTTTACTTCTATCGGGCAAACTTTATTTTTTTGTGCAAGAAGAAAATCGACCTCATAGTTATGATGTGAGGTTTTGTTCATAAATGTATGGTAAAACAGCTCGTTTCCATTGGAATGCAGAAGTTGTGCTACGACATTTTCATACAGATATCCAAGATTTGTTCCAAGTTTGTCGTTTAAAAGTTTTTCATAAATAATATTTTCTGTAAAATCCTTATCTTTGAACATTTATATTGCTATTTTACCACAAATGCGCATTTTCTACAGGATTATATACTGTGACCGCCACCACCACCACTGCCGCCGGAATGTCCACCGCCGCTGCCGGAAGATACCGGACTGTAGGTGCGCGTCTGGTTGATAAATTTTGTGCGTGGGTTATTGATGTGCATCTGTGCATACACTCCGGTCATCACCTGTCTGCGGTTTGCCTTGCGGGAGCGTGAACTCCACAGGGCCAGAAAAAGATTGAGAAACAGTGCCACAACGATGGCCAGCAATGCACTGCAGAGGTAGCGCATCGGTTCTGCAATCCGTTTGCCCTGCATCAGCGTTTCTATCTGGGCAAATGTCTTACTGGCACAAGTGTAATAATCTTTGTCACGCGCATAGGTATAAGTGTTATCGGTAATCGAACGTGCGCGGGAATTGGTGATGATTTTGTGCGCCTGTCCATCGCTGTAGAGATAAATCTCATTCAGGCAGCGGTCAATGACGAAGATCGTACCGTTGGCATGCGGACCAAAGACATCATCGAAATAATCTGCAGCAAAATCTTCGGTGGAAGATTTACTGTGTTCGGTTGTGGTTACAAAAGCCACATTACAGTATGCGGTCAGATCATACAGCTGCTTTTGCAGACTGTTTTCCTGGGAGTCTGTCAGAAAATCCGCAGAATCATCCAGCACATAAGCGTATCCGGTTTCCTCATTGGAAGCGGAAACTGCGGATGCACAAACCGGTATGGTGCTGGCGGAGAGTATCAGACAAAATACAAATGCCGTAAGGATAAGTTTTATTTTACGCACGGTCATCACCTCCCTGTTTGTCAAATTGTGGCAGCCGGCGGGTGGACAACAGATTATACGCATGGATAATACTGATGAACGACACGAGGATGGCAGCCATGGAAAGAATTGCGGCTCCGTAATAGTAGAGATCCGATACCGGATGCAGGAACCATACCCCAAACGAAAGTACCGCAGCACAGAGCGGAAGAATCCAGCCAAGTGGATTCATTTTTGCGGCTGGCTTCGGTTGGACTTCAGGAGCTTTCGGTTTGTCTGCAGCAGAAGCTTTCTTCGATTGGATGAACATTTTGCCACGGTCATTTGCACCGGTATCTTTCTGACGGATAGAAACACATTCGTAGAAATAGACACAGGCGGCAAGCAATGACAAAAGAAGAGTGGTCATTACTAAAGATGAAGGCTGCAGGATCGCTGACCATGCCAGAAGCGCAAAGATCGGAATGGCTAAGAGCAGCGAACCGAGCAGATAGCGCTTCGGGTCGATCGGAATATCCGCAACGACCAGTCCGGTCTGTCCGTTGACCGTTGCATAAGCGACACGGTCTTTTTGGCGATAGGATAAAAACCATACCGGAAACATGGCGCTGTCGACGGTTTCTGTCTTTGTATGAAACTGGTCAGGATGAATAGCATCCAGAGTAAAGCCCGGAAAAGTATCGTTAGAAGCAATGCGTTCGGTTGTCTCTGCGGAAGCTGTGTATTCTGCGTCATATTGATATACTTTTGCATCCACATCGGAAGTGTCCGCATAAAATCCACTTAAATAGGCTGGAGTAAAGACTTTCATGCCTTTTAAATTATAAGGAGCCAGTTCTTCGCTGATGTTGTCATCAAAAGAGGATGAGGCATCATAGGAAAGCCCTTTGTAGTAGGCATCCAGATCTCCGGTAAGTGCGTAGTGATCGGTAATGATATAATCGCCGCGGCGGGAAGTCTTTTTCCCATCGAGCGAGAGAGGCCCTTTCTGGGAGATATAAAACGCCCAGTAAGGCATGTAAATTCCGCGGAAACTGTCAATACAGGCAGGATCACGGAGTTCCTTCGGCGCAAAGATCGAGTGCCGGATATGTTTGATATAGGCATCTTTACACTGCTGTTTTGTCAGCTGGAACGGAATGATATAATTGGGCCGTTTTTCGTGGCTGATTCTGCTGTAAAGAATGGTGGAGGCTCCGCAGAAACTGCAGAAACCGGCGGCAGCATTGTCGGTACTTAAGATTTCACCGCCACACTGCGGACAGGTAAAGATCGTGACCTCGTAATCTCCGTCGAATGTCTTTGATTCTTCGGCATCACTTGTTTTCCCATCAAAATCATAAGGATCAAACAGTGTGTGACAATGCTCGCATGAGAGTTGCTGGGAAGGAATGTCAAATTTGAGATTTCCTCCGCAGTTTGGACATGATAGCATAGTGTTTTCCCTTTCCAAAACATTTTCCTTTGTAACCATTTTATTCTAGCATTGTGAAAATATTTTTACAATGGGTTTAAGGTCACAGTCATATGGAAACGGTTGACAGCAGGGGATTTGGCGAATGTTTTAACGGTTTACAAAGATTTTACAAGTACACAAAAACTTTACATAAACCTTACATAGCACAGCAGTTTAATTTTACACTCTGATGATAAAATTATTACAATCTCAAAAAAGAAGTATACGGAGTGTAAAGTTTATGAAAAAAATGGGGAGGAACCATAAGTGAACGAGACGATGAAAATTATTTTCGGACTGGTCGGAGGTCTGGCAATCTTTATTTACGGCATGAATATGATGAGCGAGTGCCTGCAGAAAGCAGCAGGGGAAAAGATGAAGAAAATCCTTGCTCTACTTACAAAAAATCCGATTCTGGGTGTGCTTGCGGGAGCTTTGACAACCGCAGTGTTACAGAGCAGCAGTGCAACGACGGTTATGACAATCGGCTTTGTCAGTGCAGGACTGATGTCACTGCCACAGGCGATCTCCATTATTCTCGGTGCCAATATCGGTACGACCATGACGGCGCAGATTATTGCATTTAAAATTTCGGATTATATTTATCTGTTCATTTTTGCGGGATTTCTTATTTCTTTTATATCAAAAAAGGAAAAGGTCAAAAATATCGGACAGACAATTTTTGCTTTTGGTCTGTTATTCCTTGGAATCGAGACGATGGGCGATGTCATGAAACCATTGGCATCCAGTGCATTTTTTGTCAACATGATCGGAAAAGTATCCCATATTCCGATTCTTGGTGTATGTGTGGGTGCTGTCATGACACTTGTCGTACAGAGCAGCAGTGCAACCATTGCCGTATTACAGAATTTTGCATCCCAGGCAGGACCGGACGGCGTGACAAGTATCATCGGACTGACCGGTGCCATCCCGATTCTGTTGGGAGACAATATCGGTACAACGATCACCGCAGTGCTGGCTTCCATCGGACAGCCGAAAGATGCCAGAAGAACGGCGTTTGCCCATTGTGTATTTAATATTTCCGGAGCAATTTTATTCCTGTTCCTTGTAAAACCGTATGCAGCTCTGATTCAGTTTATTTCGCCGAAAGGGAATGAAATCGATGTGATTTCACGGCAGATTGCAAATGCACATACCGGATTTAACCTTGTCATGACACTGATCTGGATTCCGCTCATTCCTCTGATGGTAAAGATTGTGATGAAACTTGTACCGGATGGAAAGGAAACAGGAGCTGTAGCCTTTGAAAATCCGAAATATCTGGACAACAAGCTGATTGCACAGCCGGCAGCGGCATTGCAGCTGGTGGCAAAAGAAGTGATGTACTGTGCAAAAATCGTGGATGAAATGATCGGAAAATTACAGTCGGGTAACGGAAAGATCGAAAAAGAAAATGCGGCGGTAGTGGAGGAAAAAGCCAAAACGCTGCAGAAGTTATATGCTTCCATCAATGAATATTTTTCGTCCATGTATTCCGGAGGTGTTCTGACCGAGGAACAGGCATCACAAAGCGCCGGAATGCAGTATATTCTCTGTGATATTGACCGGATCGGGCAGCTGATCAGGGAGATTATGGAAACTGTGGCAAAACAGAATAAAGGAAAACATAAGTATTCCAAAGAAGCTTTAAAGGAACTGAAAAAGGCAATGGAACAGATCCAGACAATTTATGGAACCTGCATCAGGGCAATCTCCGGGGATCTGGATGTGGACATCAAAGAACTGATGCAGCAAAAGGAAGCGATTATGCAGCTGGATGAAAAAATGCGTAAAAATCATATCGCCAGAGTCGGAAAAGGAAAGTGTGATTCCAAACTTACGATTCCGTTCAATGATGTGCTCCACAATATTGACCGTATCGGAAACAGCTGTGTAAATCTTGTGGAGGTGGCACAGGAGAATGTAACCATGCAGGCATTCTTTACAGAGGATTAGAGATATGCATAGATGGAACCGGTTCCTGCACTGGCTGGCAGCAGGATTCAACCGGATAGAAAACGTAATCAGACAGATGATAAAAAAACAGGAGACCAATCAGATGAAAAAGAACGAAAAATGCTATACAAACAGAGAATTGTCCTGGCTGCAATTTAACGAGAGAGTTTTAAATGAAGCAGGAAATCCGCGGGTGCCGCTGGCAGAGCGCCTGACCTTTGCATCCATTTATCAGACGAATCTGGATGAATTTTTCATGGTGCGCGTGGGCACGCTCATGATGCAGATGAATGCAAAAGAAAAGGTGATTGAAAATAAGACCGGAATGACCAGTGAGGAACAGGTAAAAGAAATTTTAGCCCGTGTCTGCCAGTTAGAAAAGAAAAAGGCAAAAATCTATGAACAGCTCATGGGCGAACTTGAGCCAAAAGGAATCCGGATTATCAATTTTAACCGTCTTTCCAATGAAGAAGGAAGATTTCTCGAACAATATTTTGATGCACATATTGCGCCGTTTTTATCTCCGATGGTCATTGGAAAACAGCAGCCGTTTCCGTTCCTTGCAAATAAGCAGTTGTATGCAATCGTGCTCCTGACATCACAGAAAGGAAAGAAAAAGACCGGAATTGTTCCTTGTTCCAACAGTGTGTTCAAGCGTCTGATTGAGATACCGACCAGACCGGGATGTTTTATGCTGTCCGAGGAATTGATTCTGCATTTTATTTCAAAACTGTATCCGAAATATGCCATTCGTGAGAAATCCATTATGCGTGTGACACGGAATGCAGATATTGATGCACATGATCTGTATGACGAAGATATGGATTACCGGGATATGATGGAGCAGCTGATCAAAAAACGTGTCCGCCTGGACCCTGTCCGGGTGGAATTGAGCCGGAAGATCAATGATGAAGCAAAACGGGAATTATCTAATTTTCTGGAAATTGGAACCAGTCATATCATTAATGTAAAGACGCCTTTGGATCTTTCGTTTGTTTTTACGCTGCAGAATTATCTGCGAGATCAGAAAGAACTGTTCTATGAAAAGAGAAGTCCGCGGGAGACGCCGGCATTATCCATGCATGAAAGTATTCTGTCACAGGTTGAAAAAAAGGATGTTCTGCTTTCCTATCCGTTTGAGAGTATGAAACCGTTTATCAAGATGTTAAATGATGCGGCGGAAGATCCGGATGTGGTATCCATCAAAATGACATTGTATCGTGTTGCAGATCGGAGCAAGATCATAGATGCGCTGATTGAGGCGGCAGAAAACGGAAAAGAAGTTGTGGTCCTTGTAGAACTGCGTGCACGGTTTGACGAGGCAAACAACATTGAGATGTCACACCGGCTGGAAGATGCCGGCTGCCAGATTCTGTATGGACTGGGCGATTACAAAGTACATTCAAAGCTCTGCCTGATCACACAGAAAAAAGGGGATAGTTATGCATACATCACGCAGATTGGAACCGGAAATTACAATGAGAAAACGTCAAGACTGTACACGGATCTGTCTTTGATTACTGCAAATCAGGCAATTGGCGCCGATGCCGCAAAAGTGTTTCTTGCATTGCAGCAGGGGGAAACAGTGGATGAGGTTTCGGAACTGCTGGTTGCACCGAAATGTTTGCAGAACAAAGTCCTTCAGATGATGGACGAGCAGATTGCAAATCAAAAAGCCGGAAAAGAGGCTTATATCGGGGTTAAGATTAATTCTCTGACCGATAAGGTTCTGATTGATAAGATGATTGAGGCTTCTCAGGCAGGTGTGAGGATTGATCTGATTGTGCGGGGCATCTGCTGTCTGAAACCGCAGATTCCTGGTGTGACGGAAAATATCCGGGTGATTTCCGTTGTTGGACGTTATCTCGAACATTCCAGAATTTATCGTTTTGGTGTGGGGGATGAGGAAAAGATGTACATTGCATCTGCCGATTTTATGACAAGAAATACGGTGCGCCGCGTGGAAGTGGCAGCTCCGATTTATGATCCTGCAATCCGGGAGCGCATCCGGTATATCTTTGATACCATCATGAAAGATGATGAGAAAGGAAAAGAGCAGAATGCAGAAGGCATTTATGAGGATCGTCATATCAATGAGGAGCCGGTAAACTCACAGGAGATTTTCTTTCAGGATGCCTACGATGCATGTAATAAATAAATGAAGCTGGTAGGATAACGGTTCACAGAAATCTGTGAACCGTTATTTTTATACGGGTACATAACTCTGATCCACATGAATCATAAGCTGGTAGTTTCCTTCGATTTCCTGTAGCTTGTTCTCGATTTTTTTCTTCAGGTCTTCCGGGCTGATCCGCATACCATAGGGGATGACAGCGTCAAAGGCAATGCTGGTGTGGGTATCGCAGTTGATCAGGCGGAAATCGTGGATGGTGATGCGGCGGTCAATTTCGTGGACTTTCTGCTCTACCTGCTGCTGCATCTGGGCAATCGCAGCATTGTCGGTTTCAATCGGGTCCATGTGGATGACTGCTTCGCATCCGAGTTTCTGGTCCAGCTCCCGTTCAATGTGGTCGATCATGTCATGGAGCTGAAAGACATCTTCATCCCCCGGAACTTCCAGATGCAGGGTGATCATGCGGCGGCCTGGACCGTAATCATGCACGACCAGATCGTGGATGCCACGTACTTTGGGATGGGACATGACAATGGCACGGATTTCCCGGACAAACGTCTGGTCCGGGGCTTTGCCAAGAAGCGGGTCCATGGTGTCTTTGACTGCTTTTATACCTGCATAGAGGATGAAAATGGCTACCAGCAGACCGCCAAATCCATCGACATTGACGGATGTCAGGCGCATAATAATCATGGCTGCCAGAACCACAGAGGTGGCAATGGTGTCGGAAAGCGAATCCATGGCGGTAGCCTGCATGGCATCCGAATCGAGTTTTTTCCCAATAAAATGATTGTAACAGTACATGTAGACTTTTACCAGAATGGAGCATACCAGAATTCCCATGGCGAGCAGACTCGTGTCTACGGCTTCCGGATGCAGAATTTTGGAAAAGGAAGTTTTTAAAAGCTCAAATCCCATCATCAGAATGGCAATCGCCACAACAAATCCCGACACATATTCAAACCGGCCATGTCCGAACGGGTGCTCCGAATCCGGAGTTTTCCCGGCATAGAGAAATCCGACAAGTGTAATAAAAGAGGAACCGGCATCCGACAGGTTGTTAAACGCATCTGCGGTGATTGCAACGGAACCGCTTAACATTCCGGCAAAATATTTTCCGGCAAACAGGCAGATATTTAAGCAGATTCCAACGATACTGCACAGTGTGCCATATGCCTGCCGCTGTTCTTTTGCAGGGCGGTTTTTGATAAAGATTTTCGCTAACATTGTAATCATGATTATTCCCCCAGAATCATACATTTTCCATTGGTTTTTCCTATTATATGCTACGTTTGACAAAAGGTCAAATAACACATTTTTTACTTAGATTTTATAAACATGAGGCCATAAATTTTACAAGGCTGTCATATAATTTGGCATAAACTGACAGAGGAAGGGGAGAAAGCCTATGCCATCAACTTATGCACATTATCGGCTGGGACAGCAGGTTCGCAGGGAACTCGATGGAAATGAGAGGGAAATCATCGAGAAATATCCACAGCTGTATCTGATCGGACTACATGGTCCGGATATCTTGTTTTATTACAAGCCATTAAAACCGAATCCGGTCAGTCAGATCGGATATGACCTGCACGGGCATTCCGGAAAAGAATTTTTTGAAAAAGCAAAAACCGTAATTAATAGCCAGAAGGAAAAAGAACCGTTTCTGGCATACACCTATGGAGTATTGAATCATTTTGCACTGGATGTAAGCTGCCATGGGTATATTGATGAGAAAATTGCTGCAAGCGGTATTTCCCATGCAGAAATTGAAGTAGAGTTTGACCGTATGCTTATGCTTATGGATGGAAAAGATCCGTTGCGGCAGAATCTGACGGAGCATATTGTTCCGAGCATGGAAAATGCGGGAGTGATCAGCTGGTTTTATCCGGGAACCACATCTGCGGAAGTCCGGGAAGCATTAAAGGGAATGATTACCTATAATAATATGCTGATCGCGCCATCCCGAATCAAGCGATTGTTTATTTATGCGCTTTTGTATGTTTCCGGAAATTACAAAGAAATGCACGGTCTGTTGGTAAATTATCGTAAAAATCCACAGTGTGCAGACAGTAACCAGCAACTGGCACAGCGTTATCGCCAGGCAAAGCTCAGCGCCCTGCGGATGATCAGCCAGTTTGGCGCTTATCTGGATGGGACCAGAGGATTAGAACCTATCTTTGATTATAGTTTTGGATCACGCCTGGTGGAACAAGAGATTGTACAGGATGGAAAAAAGGTAAAACATGCCGTTTAAATAAGGACCGTGTGAGTGGATGCACACGGTCTTTTGTTGTCATAAGACGTATTCCATGTTAAAATGATAGGAAAATAAACGGATGAAGGACAACAGAATGGATTTTTTGAAGGCAAATTATCATGCGCATACGTGGCGGTGTCAACATGCCTGTGATACGGAGAGAGAATATATTGAAGCAGCAATGTCCATGGGAATTGAAATCTTTGGATTTTCCGATCATGTGCCGTGCCCCTATAAGGACGGATATGTATCAAATATCCGGATGACTATGAAACAGGCGCCGGAATATGTGGAGACGATCCGGAAACTTGAAGCAGAGTACCGGGATCAGATAAAAATATATGTAGGATTTGAGGCAGAGTATATCCCGGAATTTTATGAGGAACAGATGCGGATGTTCCGCAATCTTGGATGTGATTATATGATCATGGGGCAGCATTTCCTGGGATCGGAGGAAAACGGACCATATACCGGGACAGAGACGGAGGATGAAAGCCGCATTCGCAGATATGTGGATCTTGTGATAGAAGGAATGCAGACCGGAAGTTATGCGTATCTTGCCCATCCGGATCTGATGAATTATCAGGGAATGGATTCGGTATATGACTGGGAGATGACCCGGTTGTGCAAAGAAATGAAGAAACTGGACATCCCGTTGGAGATCAACATGCTCGGCATGGGAGAAGGGGCAAGGCATTATCCGGCAGAGCGTTTCTGGAAGATTGCCGGGGAAGTCGGAAATAAAGCGATTCTCGGATTGGATGCTCATTGTGTGAGACATATTCAGGATGTGGATTCATACAGAAAATGTATGGAATTGGCAGAAAAGTATAATTTGAACTTAATAAATAAGCTGGAGCTCTAGCGCATTTTTCCTGTTTCGTCAAGTGAAAATTTTTTACAAAACAGGCATGTCTATTTGTTAGATTTGACCTATGGTTTTTCATTACCAGGTATTGTATAATGAAAGCCGTCGTGAAAAAAACTTGGTAGTAATAAGGAGCAAAAAGAAGTATGTCAGATGAAGTTTTAGACGATGTCATGTTAAAGGGAAATTGTAAGGGGAAGGCAGATGCAATTGTAAACTGCCAGTGCAGTATTGAGACTGCACCAAAGCGCTGCGAGCAGGCGGAACACTGCATGTTTTATTCCTACTACAAATGTAGTAAGCAGTGGAAACGACTGGGATAGTCATCGCTGAAATGAGAAGGAGAAAAGACTTTTGCCTTGGCGAGGATGCCGGAGCAAAGGTCTTTTTGTTTTTTTAAGGAAAAGGAGTATATTTTATATGAAGAGAATTCTGGTGCTCAGTGATTCGCACGGAAATGTAAATAATATGGTTACGGCAGTCAATCGATTGCATCCGGATATGATCATTCATCTGGGAGACTGCTGGGCGGATGCAGAACAGTTGCACCGGAAATTTCCTATGACTGTGATGGAACAGGTGCCGGGAAACTGTGATTGCCGCCAGGAAGTTCAGGAGCGGATTCTTCTGGTTGAAGGAAAAAAAATACTGATCTGCCATGGACATACATTTAATGTAAAAGCCGGATATCTGAACCTGGAATATGCGGCAGAGGAGCGGAAGGTCGATGCCGCACTGTTCGGACATACCCACCGGGTTTTTTATGACAAACACAACCGTATTACCTATATGAATCCGGGAAGTATCGGACAGCCACCTTACGGAGTACCGCCATCTTATGGAGTTCTGCAGGTGGATGGATCGAGTAATACGATCGCAACGGATGTGATCTACCTGGAAGAAAATAATTGACGAAAGACAGACGGTAGAAGTATAATAGCATAAGTTATTATTCTTAAGGAGAAAAGTTAAAAATGGTTAAGGTTGTAAAATTTGGTGGCAGCTCGCTGGCGAGTGCCGAACAGTTTGCCAAGGTTGGCGATATTATCCGTGCGGATGAATCCAGAAAATATGTAGTGCCGAGTGCTCCTGGAAAGCGTAATTCCAGGGATACCAAGGTTACGGATATGTTATATGCATGTTATGCAAAGGCAGAGGCAGGCGAGGAGTTCCGTGTACCGCTCATGAAGATCAAAGAGCGTTATGATTCCATTATCAATGGACTTGGACTGAAAGTAACGCTGGATGAGGAATTTAAGACAATTTCCAAAAACTTTAAGGAAAAAGCCGGTGTGGATTATGCGGCTTCCCGTGGAGAGTATCTGAATGGTATTCTTATGGCAGATTATCTCGGATATGAGTTTATCGATTCTGCAACCGTAATCTTTTTTGATGAAGAAGGAAACCTGGATGCAGACAAGACCGACAAGGTGCTGTCAAAGAAACTTTCGGAATGCGAAAAAGCTGTAATTCCGGGATTTTATGGAATTGGTGCGGATGGAAAGGTAAAAACATTCTCCCGCGGCGGTTCAGATATTACTGGATCAATTGTTGCAAAAGCATGTCATGCAAGTTTATATGAGAACTGGACGGATGTATCCGGATGTCTCGTAGCAGATCCGCGTATCATTGACAATCCAAAGCCGATCCGTGTGATCACGTACCGTGAATTAAGAGAGCTTTCCTACATGGGAGCTTCTGTGTTGCACGAGGATGCGGTATTCCCTGTACGAAAGGCCGGCATTCCGATCAATATTCGCAACACCAATGATCCGGAGGCAGAGGGAACCCTGATCGTAGAGAGTACCTGCCAGAAACCGGAATACACCATTACCGGTATTGCCGGTAAAAAGGGATTTGTCGCAGTTAGCATTGACAAAGATATGATGAATTCCGAAGTCGGATTCTGCCGCAAAGCATTACAGGCATTTGAGGAAAACGGAATTTCGATCGAACATATGCCATCCGGTATCGACACCATGACCGTATTTGTGCATCAGGAAGAGTTTGAAGGCAAGGAGCAGCAGGTGATCAGCTCCATCCGCCGTCTGACTCATCCGGATGTTATTGATCTGGAAGCAGATCTGGGTCTGATCGCAGTTGTGGGACGTGGAATGAAATCTACCCGCGGTACGGCCGGCAGAATCTTTTCTGCACTGGCACATGCGAACATCAATGTCAAGATGATTGACCAGGGATCTTCCGAGTTAAATATTATTATTGGTGTCAGCAATGATGATTTTGAGGCAGCCATCAAGGCAATCTACGATATCTTTGTAGAGACCAGACTTTAGTAATTACGATCTTGCACCTCATGACGCTCTCTTTCATATGTTATATGGAAGGGAGCGTTTTTATATGACCGGAAATATCGTGATTTTTGTTACGGATCAGCGACAAAGCAATCTTGCCGCATGTCTTCCGGGAAAGATACACAGACTGGACTGGAGACGGGGAGTGGAAAAGGAAGAGGCACTGGAGGTGCTCGACAACAGTAAATATCTGGTGCTGCCGGTTCCTGTTACGAAGATTGAGAGAAACCATGATGTAAACCGCATATTAAAAGAGGAGCTGACGAAGGAAAAAGAACGGGACTGGATGCTGTTTGGAGGAATTTTCGGACCGGAGTGGAAACAGCGTTGTGAAGATGCGGGAGTAGAGTATTATGATATGATGACGGATGCGGTAGTTGTGCACCGTAATGCATGCATTACGGCGGAAGCAACAGTTGCGGAAATCTTAAAATACAGTGACTACTCCATCCGGGAGCAGAAAATTATTGTCAGTGGGTATGGAAGATGCGGCAGGGAGATTGCGCATATTCTCTCCGCGATGGGGGCAAAAGTGACTGTGCTGGCAAGAAATTCAGAGGCCCGGAGGCTGGCACGCACGCAGGGACATGAGGCAGTCGATTTTTCATATGGTCCGGAGGAAGCATATGGAGCACGTACGGTTGTAAATACGGTTCCGGCGCTTGTGATCCGGGAGCCGATGATCCGGGAAATGCATTCGGATGCTGTAATTATTGACATTGCATCGCGTCCGGGCGGCACGGATCTGATGGCAGCGGAGGCATATGGGATTAAAGTTGTGGCGGCATTGGGACTTCCGGGTCTGTATACGACAAAGAGCAGTGCCAAGGTGTTGGCAGATGCGATTCTTGAACACAGTAAAATCAGGCAGGACAGGAAAGAGGCAAAGACATGGATTTATCAAATCGCAATATAGGGTATGGGATTACCGGTTCTTTCTGTACATTCGCAAAAACCAGAAAAGAGATTCAAAGACTGACGGAGATGGGAGCACATGTGATTCCCATCTTTTCTTATCAGACGCAAAACTGTGATACGCGGTTTGGAACGGCAAAAGAGTTTATGGAAGAAGTCTGTGACATAACGGGAAATCCGGGAATCCGCACGCTTCAGGAGGCAGAGCCGATCGGACCGAAAGGATATCTGGATGTGATGGTGATTGCACCGTGTACGGGAAATTCTGCGGCAAAACTGGCGAATGCAATAACGGATACCCCGGTTCTGATGGCTGCCAAAGCGCATATGCGCAATGGAAAACCACTGGTAATTGCCATTTCCACCAACGATGCGCTGGGGGCCAGTTTTAAGAACATCGGAATGCTGATGAATATGAAACATATTTATTTTGTGCCGTTTGCGCAGGATAATTATGAAAAAAAGCCAAATTCGATGGTGGCAAAAATGGAACTTTTACCGGAGACGATTTCCGCAGCCATGGAAGGAAGGCAGCTGCAGCCGGTAGTACGGGAATAAAAAAGTCCCCAGACGAATCTGTCTGGGGAACTTCTACATAATCCGGTAATGGTATTATGCGTTTTTTTGTGCATTATAGGCTTCGCGCAATGCCTTGGCAAGCTGATCACCACAGGATGTGTTTTTCATGCCGCAGTGAATGCCGGAGATACGGCGTTCCACTTCTTCAACGGTCATACCTTCAACCAGACGTGGAATTGCCTGAAGATTTCCCTGACAACCGCCGGTAAATTTAACATTCTTTACAATATCGCCATCCAGTTCCACTTCGATCTGTGTGGAACAGGTACCCTTGGTTTTATAAATATAAGACATGGGTTTTTACCTTCCTTTCTTTTTCTTCCTTGTGTTTGGAATACAATAATCGTTCTCTTATCATAGCAAGCTGTTAACAAATTTTCAATAGCAGAATCCCGTTCGTTCATAAAAAGTTTATAAAACATTCATGGCCTTTGAGTTGTGTAAATGTGGAGAAAGTGGTACAATACCTATATTCTATGCGAGTTAGGAGCAAAATATATTATGAGTGCATTGACTAAAATTTTTGGTACACACAGTGACAGGGAGTTGAAACGAATTACGCCCCTCGTAGATAAAGTGGAATCTTATCGCGACGAGATGAAGGCACTTTCGGATGAAGAATTAAAAGGAAAAACAAAGGAATTTAAAGATCGTCTGGAAAAGGGAGAGACACTTGACGATCTGCTTCCAGAGGCATATGCAACCGTACGTGAGGCGGCAAGCCGTGTGCTTGGTATGGAGCATTACAGAGTACAGATTATCGGTGGTATTATCCTGCATCAGGGACGTATCGCAGAGATGAAGACAGGTGAAGGTAAGACTCTGGTATCTACACTTCCGGCATATCTGAATGCACTGGAGGGCAAAGGTGTATGTATCGTCACCGTCAATGATTATCTGGCAAAACGAGATTCCGAGTGGATGGGAAAAGTTCATGAATTCCTCGGACTGACCGTTGGTGTTGTATTGAATGATATGAGCAATGATGAGCGTCGTGACGCTTACAATTGCGATATTACATATATTACAAATAATGAACTTGGATTTGATTACCTGCGTGACAACATGGTGATCTACAAGGAACAGCTGGTACAAAGAGGTCTGCACTATGCAATCATCGATGAGGTCGATTCCGTATTGATCGATGAGGCACGTACACCGCTTATTATTTCCGGTCAGAGTGGCAAGTCCACCAAATTATATGAGGCATGTGATATTTTAGCACAGCAGCTGACACGTGGTGATGATGTACCGGAGTATTCCAAGATGGATGCCATCATGGGAATTGAGCAGGAAGAAACCGGGGACTTTATCGTAAATGAAAAAGACAAACTGGTGAACCTGACACAGCAGGGTGTGGAAAAGGTCGAGAAATTCTTCCATATTGACAACCTGGCAGATCCGGAGAATCTGGAGATTCAGCACAATGTGATCCTTGCGCTCCGTGCACATTATCTGATGTTCCGCGATCAGGATTACGTGGTAAAAGATGATCAGGTTATGATTGTTGACGAGTTTACCGGACGTATCATGCCGGGCCGTCGTTATTCCGATGGTCTGCATCAGGCAATCGAGGCAAAGGAGCATGTAAAGGTCAAGAGAGAGAGCAAGACGCTTGCAACCATTACATTCCAGAACTTCTTCAATAAATTTGAGAAGAAAGCCGGTATGACCGGTACCGCTCTGACAGAGGAAAAAGAGTTCCGTGATATCTACGGCATGGACGTTATTGAGATTCCGACCAACCGTCCGATTGCACGTATTGATCATCAGGATGCAGTATATAAGACAAAGAAAGAAAAATTCAAAGCTGTTGTGGAGGAAGTAAAGAAAGCGCATGAGAAGGGACAGCCGGTTCTGGTTGGTACTATTACGATTGAGACTTCCGAGCTGATCAGCGGTATGTTAAAGCGTGAGGGAATTCCGCATACGGTATTGAATGCAAAATTCCATGAGCAGGAGGCAGAGATCGTCGCACAGGCAGGTCAGCACGGAGCGGTTACCATCGCTACCAACATGGCTGGTCGTGGTACCGATATCAAGCTGGACGATGATGCGCGTGAAGCTGGTGGTTTAAAGATCATCGGTACCGAGCGTCATGAATCCCGCCGTATCGATAACCAGCTGCGTGGTCGTGCCGGACGTCAGGGAGATCCGGGTGAATCCCAGTTCTTTATTTCGCTGGAAGATGACCTGATGAGACTGTTCGGTTCTGAGCGTCTGATGTCCGTATTTAATGCACTTGGTGTCCCGGAAGGGGAGCAGATCCAGCACAAGATGCTTACTTCTGCCATCGAGAAGGCACAGGAAAAGATCGAGTACAACAACTATGGTATTCGTAAGAATCTGTTAGAGTATGATCAGGTAAACAACGATCAGAGAGAGATTATTTACAAAGAGCGTATGTCTGTATTAAATGGAGACAGCATGCGTGATGCGATCTTCAAGATGATCCAGGAACAGGTGGAGAAATCAGTCGATACCTGTATTTCAAATGAGATCCCACGTGAAGAGTGGAATTTAAATGAATTAAATGAAATTCTTCTGCCGGTGATTCCTCTCGAACCTGTTACAGAGGAAAATATTGAAGATATCAAGGATGTCAAAGAATTAAAGCAGCATCTGAAAGAACAGGCAGTACTTTTATATGAAGCAAAAGAGACGGAATTCCCGGAGATCGAGCAGTTCCGTGAGCTGGAGCGTGTTGTATTGCTGAAGGTGATCGACCGCAAGTGGATGGATCATATCGATGATATGGATCAGCTCCGTCAGGGTATCGGATTACAGGCATATGGACAGAGAGATCCGTTGGTTGAGTATAAGATGGCCGGATTTGATATGTTCGACGAAATGATTGCCGGCATTCAGGAAGATACCATTCGTCTTCTCTATCATGTACAGGTAGAGCAGAAGGTAGAGCGTGAGCAGGTTGCAAAAGTAACCGGAACCAATAAGGACGAGAGTGCGGCAAAGGCACCGAAGAAGCGTGAACATGCCAAGGTATATCCGAATGATCCATGTCCATGTGGCAGTGGTAAGAAATATAAGCAGTGCTGTGGACGTAAGGTAGTATAAATCAGCTGAAAAGAATAAAAACGTGGAAGCCATGATGGTTTCCACGTTTTTTATAAAAAAGATAAGAACAGATGTTCTAATCAAGATAGACAAAGTCAGATCTTTGTAGTAAAATTAGCATATATGTGCAGACTATAAAGATATGGATTTTGTCTTTTTTCATGGAATAAAGTTAATTTTACGATAAATTTGAGAAGGGAGAGGGCATTATGGAATTCAAATTACATGCCCCATATGAACCAACCGGCGACCAGCCGCAAGCAATTGAAAAATTAGTCAAAGGATTCAAAGAAGGCAACCAGTTTGAAACACTGCTGGGTGTGACCGGTTCTGGAAAGACCTTTACGATGGCAAATGTCATTCAGGCGCTGAATAAGCCGACGCTGATTATTTCCCACAACAAGACACTGGCGGGACAGCTGTACGGAGAAATGAAAGAATTTTTCCCGGAGAATGCCGTCGAGTATTTTGTCTCATACTATGATTATTATCAGCCGGAAGCGTATGTGCCGCAGTCGGACACTTATATTGCGAAAGATTCTGCGGTCAATGACGAGATTGATAAGCTGCGCCTTTCAGCCACGGCAGCGCTGGCGGAGCGAAAAGATGTTATTATCGTGGCATCTGTATCCTGTATTTATGGCATTGGTAGTCCGGATGACTATATGAACATGATGGTTTCCCTGCGTCCCGGAATGGAGATTGACCGTGATGACGTGATCAAGGGACTTATTGACATGCAGTACACGCGCAACGAGATGGATTTTAAGCGTGGTACGTTCCGGGTGCATGGCGATGTGCTGGAGATTTTTCCGGCGAATAATACCGACACGGCGATCCGTGTGGAGTTTTTCGGAGATGAGATCGACCGGATCACGGAAGTGGATGTGCTTACCGGAGAGATCAAATGTATATTAAAGCATGCGGCTGTGTTCCCGGCATCCCATTATGTGGTGCCGCAGGAAAAAATGAATGCAGCGTGTGACCGTATCGAGGCAGAACTGGAAGAACGGGTCAAATATTTTAAGGGTGAGGATAAGCTGCTGGAAGCACAGCGTATCGCAGAACGCACGAATTTTGATATTGAAATGATGAAAGAAACCGGATTTTGCAGCGGCATCGAAAACTATTCCCGCCATTTGGCAGGACGTGCCGAGGGAGAAATGCCGGAAACACTGATGGATTATTTCCCGGACGATTTTCTGATCATTGTGGATGAGTCCCATATTACGATTCCACAGGTGCGGGGAATGTATGCAGGAGATCGTTCCCGAAAGCAGACACTGGTGGATTATGGATTCCGTCTGCCGTCCGCACTCGATAACCGTCCGCTTAATTTTGAAGAGTTTGAGAGTAAGATTGATCAGATGCTGTTTGTATCAGCTACGCCGAATGTCTATGAAAACGAGCATGAATTGCTGCGTGTGGAGCAGATTATCCGGCCGACCGGACTTCTGGACCCGGAGATTTCCGTGCGGCCGGTGGAGGGACAGATCGATGATCTGATCGGGGAAGTCAACAAAGAGACGAAAAATCATCATAAAGTGCTGATCACGACACTGACCAAGCGTATGGCGGAAGATCTGACACAGTATATGAGCGAACTTGGTATCCGTGTAAAATATTTGCACTCGGATATTGATACCTTAGAGCGCGCAGAGATTATCCGTGACCTGCGTCTGGACGTGTTTGATGTGCTTGTCGGTATCAACCTGCTGCGGGAGGGACTGGATATTCCAGAGATTACGCTTGTGGCAATCCTCGATGCGGATAAAGAAGGATTCCTTCGTTCCGAGACCTCACTGATCCAGACCATCGGACGTGCGGCAAGAAACAGTGAGGGACATGTAATCATGTATGCGGATAAGATCACCGATTCTATGCGTGTGGCCATTGATGAGACGGAGCGCCGCCGCAAGCTTCAGCAGGCATACAATGAGGAACATGGAATCACACCGAAGACGATCCAGAAATCTGTGCGTGATCTGATTGCAATCTCCAAAAAAGTAGCAGCAGAGGAGATGGAATTTGATAAAGATCCGGAATCCATGAGCCGCAGGGAATTAGAAAAACTGATCGGGGACATCCAGAAGAAGATGAAGAAAGCTGCCGCAGAACTCAATTTTGAGGCGGCGGCAGAGTACCGTGACAAGATGGTAAAACTGAAAAATATGCTTCGGAATATTGAGGAATAGATAAAAGAGAGGAAACAAAATGCCGAAAAAACAGAGAAAATATATTAAAATACGAGGCGCCAACGAACACAACTTAAAATGCATTGATGTGGACATTCCAAGAGATGAGTTTGTTGTTTTGACCGGACTGTCAGGTTCCGGAAAGTCTTCGCTTGCGTTTGATACGATCTATGCGGAGGGACAGCGGCGCTATATGGAGTCGTTGTCTTCCTATGCAAGACAATTCTTAGGACAGATGGAAAAACCGGATGTGGAGTCGATTGAGGGACTTCCGCCGGCTATCTCCATTGATCAGAAATCGACGAACCGAAACCCGCGTTCCACCGTCGGAACCGTGACGGAAATTTATGATTATTTTCGACTTTTGTATGCCCGCATCGGAATTCCGCATTGTCCGAAGTGTGGACGTGCCATCGAGAAACAGACGATCGATCAGATGGTGGATGCCGTGATGAAATTGCCGGAACGCACACGGATCCAGATTCTTGCGCCGGTTGTGCGCGGACGTAAGGGCGAACATCAGAAATTATTCGAGAAAGCAAAAAAAAGCGGCTATGTGCGTGTGATCGTAGATGGAAATATGTATGAACTTTCGGAAGAAATTCCGATGGACAAAAACATCAAACACAATATTGATATTGTGGTAGACCGTCTGGTGGTAAAACCAGGGATTGAAAAGCGTCTGACTGATTCTCTGGAAAATGTTTTTGAGCTGACCGAGGGCAATGCAATTGTTGATGTGGTGGACGGGGAACCGATGAATTTTTCCCAGAATTTTGCCTGCCCGGATTGCGGAATCAGCGTAGATGAGGTGGAACCGCGAAGCTTTTCGTTTAACAATCCGTTTGGCGCCTGTCCGGTCTGCTATGGACTCGGCTACAAGATGGAGTTTGATGAAAATCTCATGATTCCGGATAAGACACTGTCTATTTCCGAGGGGGCAATTCAGGTGATGGGCTGGCAGTCCTGTACCGATCCATCCAGCTATACCTATGCCACGTTAAAAGCGTTGTCGGAAGGATATGGATTTTCTCTTGATACACCATATAAAGATCTGCCAAAAGAAATCCGGCATATGCTCATTCATGGTGGGGATGGCCGGATATTAAAGGTGCATTATAAAGGACAGCGTGGAGAAGGCGTCTATGACCTGAACTGGGAAGGGCTTATTAAAAATGTCGAGCGCCGTTACCGGGAGACGGGATCAGACACGATGAAGCAGGAATACGAGCAGTTTATGCGTATCACACCGTGTGCTGCCTGCCATGGCCAGCGTCTGAAGCAGAGTTCTCTTGCCGTTACGGTCGCAGACAAAAATATATATGAGATGACAGATATGTCGGTAAAGGATCTTGTCAAATTTTTGTCAGAAATGCAGCTGACGGAACAGCAGCAGTTCATTGGCAATCAGATTTTAAAGGAAATCCGTGCCCGCGTGGGCTTTTTGCAGGAGGTAGGTCTGGATTATCTGACATTGACACGTGCGACCGGAACCTTATCCGGAGGAGAAGCACAGCGTATCCGTCTGGCTACCCAGATCGGTTCAGGACTGGTCGGCGTGGCGTATATTCTGGATGAGCCGAGTATCGGACTGCATCAGCGGGATAATGACAAGCTGCTGCATGCACTGATGAATCTCAAGAATCTGGGAAATACGCTGATCGTCGTGGAACACGATGAGGATACGATGCGTGCCGCTGACTACATTGTGGATATTGGTCCGGCAGCCGGCGTACATGGTGGAGAAGTTGTTGCAACCGGCACTGCGGCGGATATCATGAAATGCAAAAAATCCATTACCGGCGCTTATCTGAGTGGGCGGATGAAGATTCCGGTACCATCGGAACGACGTAAACCGACTGGATTTCTTACGATCAAAGGAGCACGGGAAAATAATCTGAAAAATATTGATGTGCAGGTTCCGCTTGGGATCATGACCTGTATCACCGGAGTATCGGGATCTGGAAAAAGCTCCCTGACCAATGAAATTTTGTATAAGCATCTGGCGCGAACTTTAAACCGGGCACGTTGCATTCCTGGAGATCATGATGATATTCTGGGAGTGGAACAATTGGATAAGATTATCGACATTGATCAGTCACCGATCGGGCGCACACCGCGTTCGAATCCGGCAACCTATACCGGTGTGTTTGACATGATCCGCGATCTGTTTGCGGCAACTCCGGATGCAAAGGCACGCGGATATAAAAAGGGACGTTTCAGCTTCAACGTCAAAGGCGGACGATGTGAGGCCTGCAGCGGAGATGGTATCATAAAGATCGAGATGCATTTCCTGCCGGATGTGTATGTGCCGTGTGAGGTCTGCGGTGGCAAACGCTATAACCGTGAAACGCTCGAAGTACGCTATAAAGGGAAGACGATCTATGATGTGCTGGATATGACAGTCGAGGAGGCACTGGAATTTTTCAAAAATGTGCCAACGATCCATAGGAAGATCCAGACACTGTACGATGTCGGACTTTCCTATGTGAAACTGGGACAGCCTTCTACAGAATTATCCGGAGGAGAAGCGCAGCGTATCAAACTTGCCACGGAGCTGAGCAAACGCGGAACCGGAAAGACCATTTACGTGTTGGATGAGCCAACCACCGGTCTTCATTTTGCGGATGTACACAAACTGGTGGAGATTCTCAGAAAGCTTTCGGATGGCGGAAATACTGTTGTCGTCATCGAGCATAATCTCGATGTCATCAAGACGGCAGATTATATCATTGATATGGGTCCGGAAGGCGGCGACGGTGGTGGAACCGTAATTGCACAGGGAACACCGGAGGAAATCTGCAAAGTTCCGGAATCGTATACCGGTCAGTTTTTAAAACCGTATCTGGAATCGAAGAACGTGTAAAATAGCGAAAATGCACAGATTTTCGTCCAAGGAAGAGAGAGATTCCTTAAAATTTAATTAAAATGTCCGAACCTATAAAAAAATGTTTGAAAAATGGGATGAATTGTATATAATGTTACTGTATGCATAAAAATATGATTAACTGCAGATTTGCGCCATAAACGCAAGTCTGGTTTTGATAAAAAAGATAAAAAGAAAATAGGAAGGGGCATTCGGGATGATCGGATCAGATATCGGAATTGATTTAGGTACTGCGAGTATTTTAGTATATATTAAAGGAAAAGGTGTTGTATTAAAAGAGCCTTCCGTTGTTGCATTTGACAGAGATACTAATAAAATTAAAGCAATCGGTGAGGAAGCCAGATTGATGCTTGGAAGAACACCGGGAAACATTGTGGCAGTCCGTCCGCTTCGTCAGGGTGTGATTTCAGATTATACCGTCACAGAGAAGATGATCAAGTATTTCATCCAGAAAGCGCTTGGAAAGAAGAGTTTTCGTAAGCCGCGCATCAGCGTCTGTGTGCCAAGTGGTGTCACAGAAGTTGAGAAGAAAGCAGTAGAAGACGCTACGTATCAGGCAGGTGCCCGTGAGGTAGAGATCATTGAGGAGCCGATCGCAGCAGCAATCGGTGCAGGCATTGATATCTCAAAACCGTGCGGTAATATGATCGTCGAT
>DLQV01000052.1:0-7167 GCA_002474415.1 Lachnospiraceae bacterium UBA7598 | reverse complement strand
AGATATCGGAGGCGGTACTTCGGATATTGCAGTCATTTCTCTGGGTGGCTCTGTTGTGAGCACTTCTGTTAAGATTGCAGGTGATGATTTTGACGAAGCTCTGGTCCGCTACATGAGAAAGAAACACAATCTTCTGATCGGTGAGCGTACCGCAGAGGATATCAAGATCAAAATTGGTACATGCTATCCGCTGGCACAGAACGAAACCATGGATGTGCGTGGACGTAATCTGGTAACCGGTCTGCCGAGAACCATCACCGTAAGCTCTGAGGAGACAGAGGAAGCATTGCGGGAAGCAACGTTGCAGATTGTAGAAGCAGTTCATTCTGTACTGGAGAAGACTCCGCCAGAACTGGCAGCCGATGTCGCAGACAGAGGAATTGTCCTGACAGGTGGTGGATCTTTACTGCGTGGTCTGGAAGAACTGATTGAGGAGCGTACTGGAATCAATACCATGACAGCAGAACATCCAATGACCTGTGTGGCAATTGGAACCGGAAAATATGTAGAATTCCTTGCTGGAAAAAGAGACGACGATTAATTGATAAAGTGCGCATTTTTGCGCACTTTTTATCTCCTGTCTATAAAGATAGCGTAGAAATCAGCCGATATAAATAAAAACTGTGAAATTGAGGTGTCATAATGGTAAAAGGATTGTACACCGCCCATACGGGAATGGTAAACGAAATGAAGCGTTTGGATATTCTGGCAAATAACCTGGCAAACGCGGATACAACAGCATATAAAAAAGAAGGCACCACAAGCCGCACATTTGCTGATGAGATGTCTTTGCGTATTAAGGATTCTTCCAACATGGGGATTCCGAAAAAGCTTGGAGATATTACATATGGAGTTCACCTTGGACAGGTATATACGGATTATTCCACAGGAAATTTCAAGGTAACCGATAACACCACAGATTTTGCAATTGATGGAAAAGGTTTTTTTGCTGTTTCATTTACGGATAAACAGGGAAATACTTCTGTGAAGTATACACGTGATGGAGCCTTTACTGTAAACAAAGAGGGATATCTGGTGACCAAGGACGGCGATTATGTATTAAATGCTACCGGGGCCATGAATGGAGATCCGAGTCAGAATAATTATATACGTTTAGACCCGAACGCCACAATTACCGTGGATAAGCTGGGATATATCATGCAAAATAATCAGATAGTAGGAACAATCGGCATGGTGGATGTGGATAATTATGATTATCTCGAGAAATACGGAGAGAATCTGTATAATTTACTTCCAGGAGGGAACCGGATTGCAACAGATGCAAATGTAGAGCAGGGAACACTGGAAACTTCTAATGTAAACGTTGTAAATGAGATGGTAAATATGATTACAATTCAGAGAGCTTATGAAGCAGGACAGAAAGTAATCACTTCCATAGACGGCACACTTGACCGGGCAGTCAATAATGTCGGAAAAGTATGATAGGATCCGAAAGACTGTAAGGAGGAAATAAAAGCGTATGATGAGATCACTTTATACTGCTGCAACCGGAATGATTGCGCAGCAGACAAATCTGGATACAATTTCAAATAACCTGTCCAATGTGAATACCACAGGTTATAAGACGGAGCGTACCGAGTTTAAATCTTTGCTGTACCAGACACTACAGACAAAGACGACGACGGCCAACGGCGCCAATAAACCGGTGGGCGCACAGGTAGGACTCGGAACCAGAGTGGCAGCGACCATGTCCAACTACACGCAGGGCGCGCGGGAAGAGACCGAGATCCCGACCGATTTCGCACTGGAAGGAAAGGGATTCTTTGCGGTACGTGGAGTGGACGGTAAGACATACTACACCAGAAACGGTAACTTCTCCTGGAGTCAGGATGCCAACGGAAATACAATTCTTGCGACATCGGAGGGACTTCCGGTATTGGATTCCAGAGGAAATACCATTCGTGTACCGAGAGGCGTATCTTCGGAAAGTATGGTATTTTCGAGCAATGGAACAATTGGTTATAAAAATGCAGCCGGCAATGTGGTGTCATTAAACCAGTCCTTTGGAATCTATCAGTTTAACAATCCGGCAGGACTGGAAAAAATGTCCGGAAGCAAACTTGCAGCAACTGCAGCTTCGGGCAATCCGATGCTGGAGGGACGAACCGCAGGATTGACAAAGACCGCCGTATATCAGGGCTACGTCGAAGCTTCCAATGTACAGGTTGCTGATGAAATGGTAAACATGATCATTGCACAGCGCGCATACGAATTAAATTCAAAGGCAATTACAACTTCGGATTCCATGCTGGAGACAGCCAACAATCTGAAACGTTAGGTAACTTTTTAGGATTACTTACATTAAGAGGGATACACTATGGACATTTCATCAATCAGTACAAATTATACAGTTGCAAATGCAAATAAAAGTGCAGAGCAGAGCAATTCCCTTCAGAATTCTTTGAAAAATATTTCGTCAGATTCTTCGGAAGATGAATTAAAAGGTGTTATCAAAGATTTTGAATCCTATTTTGTGGAACAGATGCTCAAGCAGATGAAAGATACATTTACGTCGGATGATGACGAAGATTCTACGATGTCACAGTACAAAGATATATACATGGATCAGGCAATTGAAACTGTGGCAGATGAAATGGTGGATCAGATCGGAGAAAGCTATACACAGACACTGTATGAGCAGATGAAACGTAATATCGGCCAGTAACATTGGCATAAAGAAAAGAGGAGAGACTGTTTCAAACAGTCTCTTTTTTAGAGAATGGGGAATATATTATTGGAAGAAAATCTTGAGATCATTGAGGGATATGTAGATCACATCATTTATCGAAATGCAGATAACGGGTATACGGTACTGGTTCTGGTGTGTAACGAAGAAGAACAGACTTGTGTGGGGGTGTTTTCGGATATTGCCGAGGGAGAGAATATCGAGGCAAAAGGAAATTATACGGAGCATCCGACCTATGGCAGACAGTTTCAGGTAAAAAGCTTTGAGGAAAAGGCGCCACAGGATGAAGTGGCAATCGAGCGGTATCTTGGATCAGGTGCGATCAAAGGAATCGGAATTGCTTTAGCGGCAAGGATCGTGCGCAGATTCAAGGCAGATACCTTCCGTATCATAGAGGAAGAACCGGAGCGGCTGGCGGAGATCAAAGGCATCAGCCAGAGAAAAGCAATGGAAATTGCAGATCAGGTCAACGAGAAAAAAGATCTCCGGCAGGCAATGATCTTTTTACAGCAGTATGGAATCAATACCACACTTGCTGTAAAAATATATAAAACATATGGACAGGAAATCTATGGGATTCTGAAGGAGAATCCGTACCGCATGGCAGATGATGTGGAAGGGGTTGGATTCCGCACGGCAGATGAGATTGCATCCCGTGTGGGAATCCGCACCGATTCCGATTTTAGAATTCGAAGTGGCATCCAGTATACGCTGCTGCAGGCGGCCGGAGAAGGACATACCTATCTGCCGATGCAGGAACTGACGCAGCGGGCAAGCCGGCTCCTTGAGGTAGACCCGGAGCATATCGAACCGCATTACATGAATCTGGCGATGGATCGCAAGATCATCATGCGGCAGGTGGAAGACAGTACGCAGATCTATGCGGCAACCTATTTTTACATGGAGGCAAATACCGCCACCCGTCTGACACAGCTGAATGCTGTGTTTGATGTTCCCGATATCGAAATTGAGGACAGAATCCGAAAGATTGAAAAAAAGACAGGAATGGATCTCGATGAGCATCAGGTAGAGGCGGTAAAGGAAGCCGTCCGAAACGGTGTTCTCGTGATTACCGGAGGCCCTGGAACGGGAAAAACAACGACGATCAATACGATCATTCAATATTTTGAATTATCCGGGGAAGATATTATGCTGGCGGCACCGACCGGACGGGCAGCAAAGCGCATGAGCGAAACTACAGGGTATGAGGCACGGACGATTCACCGGATGCTGGAACTGAATGGCGGAATGGAAGGAAATGCCGGATTTGAGCGCAATGAACAAAATCCGCTGGAAACCAATCTGATCATTATTGATGAGATGTCGATGGTGGATATTTCCCTGATGAATTCCCTGTTGAAAGCAATTTTGCCGGGCACGCGTCTGATTCTGGTGGGAGATGTGAATCAGCTGCCGAGTGTAGGGGCGGGAAGTGTGCTGAAGGATATTATTGATTCGAAGATGTTTCCTACGGTAATGCTGACAAAAATTTTCCGACAGGCAAGCACCAGTGATATTATTGTCAATGCGCATAAAATTAACCGGGGAGAAAAAGTCAGCCTGGATAACAAGAGCATGGATTTCTTTTTCCTGAAACGTTATGAGGCAGATAAAATTATCAACGTTACGCTGCAGCTGATCAAACAGAAACTTCCGAAATTTGTGGGGGCAAGTGAGTACGATATCCAGGTGCTTACACCTATGCGGAAAGGGCTGCTTGGAGTAGAACGCCTCAATACGATTCTGCAGATGTATCTGAACCCGCCATCGGACAGAAAAAAAGAGAAAGAGCATGGGGCGATCGTTTTCCGGGAAGGCGATAAGGTCATGCAGATCAAAAATAATTATCAGCTGGAATGGGAGATCCGCAGCAAATACGGACTCTGTATTGACAAAGGAACCGGGGTGTTTAACGGAGATACCGGAATTATTGAAGAGATCAATGATTTTGCAGAGACCATCACGGTAAATTTTGATGAAGGGCGTATGGTGGAATATTCGTACAAACTGCTGGATGAGCTGGAACTTGCGTATGCGGTGACGATTCATAAATCACAGGGATCGGAGTATCCGGCCGTTGTCATTCCTCTTCTTTCCGGGCCCCGCATGCTTATGAACCGAAATTTATTGTACACGGCGGTTACAAGAGCAAAGAAATGTGTTACGATAGTGGGAGACGATAAAACATTTGAACAAATGATTGAGAATAATTCCCAACAGAGACGCTACAGCGGTCTGAAGGACCGGCTGCTGGAAAATAAGGAGGAAGCGTAAATGAAAGCACAGATTTTAACGGAAGATCAGATTCCGGAAGCACTCAGTATTGCAAGGGGTGTCTTTGATTACTGTCTGCGTGCACAGATTACGGATCTGGAAATGATACATATATTTCTGCAGTATACGGAAGAGACGAATATCCGGAACATGATTGCAGAAGGAACTCTCACCATGTGGGGAATTTTTGAACAGGGGCATATGATCGCTATGTCAGGAATGCAGAAAGAGGGACATATTACTATGTTGTATGTGCTTCCGGTATTCCAGCGTAGAGGCTGTGGCAAATGTCTGTTAGAAGAAATGAAGGTGTATGCGGCAAATCAATATCAGCTGCAGAGCGTGACATTGTCTGCAATGCCGGCGTGGACAGCGGATTATTTTACAAAGCGCCGGTTCCGTCCAATGGAAATCACACAGCCGTGTTCGTTTGTTCCGATGCAGGCAAAAACTGTGGCACGCGCGATGTATGAAAAGAAAGAAATTCCATCCGGCGTGATCCTTGGAACCAGCCTTGGCGGTCTGGCAGTCTGTGCGGCTATTGCTGTCGGGTTCATGGTATTGTGGATGCATGGAATTGTATAATATGTATATTTATTCATAAAATACGTCACTTTTTTCTCTTGCAAAAAGGTTGAAAAAAGTGACGATTTGTGATAAAATTTTTACAATTTAGGTAAAGCTAACTCAAGGTAAAAAAAAGAGATTCTCTCTTTTTTTTTGCCAAGATGCAAGAAAGGCAGGGCAAAGAATGAAAGCTTTTTTGATACTGGAAGACGGAACCGTGTTTACAGGTACAAGCATTGGTTCTACACGCGAAATCATCAGTGAGATCGTATTTAATACCTCAATGACCGGATATTTAGAGGTACTTACCGATCCGTCCTATGCAGGACAGGCGGTTGTGATGACGTATCCGCTGATCGGAAACTACGGAATTACACCGGATATGGAATCCGCCAGACCGTGGCCGGACGGATACATTGTAAGAGAGCTTTCACGTATGCCAAGCAATTTCCGCTGTCAGGGAAGCATTCAGGATTTCCTGACAAAGCACGACATTCCGGGAATTGCAGGAATTGATACCCGTGCGCTTACCAAGATTCTCCGCGAAAAGGGAACCATGAACGGAATGATCACGACAAACGAAAATTATAATCTGGATGAAATTCTTCCAAAACTGAAAGAATATACAACTGGAAATGTTGTGGATAAAGTTACCTGCAGCGAGAAGAAAGTATTAAAGGGAAGCGGAAAGAAAGTTGCACTGATGGATTTCGGTGCGAAGAACAATATTGCAAAATCGTTAAATGCCCGTGGTTGTGAGGTGACGATTTATCCGGCACACACATCGGCGGAGGAAATCCTCGGAGCCAATCCGGATGGCATTATGCTCAGCAACGGACCTGGAGATCCGAAAGAGTGCACAGCGATCATCGAGGAATTAAAGAAGCTGTATGCAAGTGACGTACCGATCTTTGCCATCTGTCTCGGTCATCAGCTCATGGCACTGGCCAACGGAGCAGATACACACAAGATGAAATACGGACATCGTGGTGGAAACCATCCGGTGAAGGATTTATCAACCGGTCGTGTCTACATTTCTTCCCAGAACCATGGCTATGTGGTAGATACCGATACCCTTGATCCGAAGGTCGCAAAGCCTGCATTCGTCAATGTCAATGACGGAACCAACGAAGGCTTAGAGTATGTCGGAAAGAATATTTTCACCGTGCAGTTCCATCCGGAAGCATGCCCGGGACCACAGGACTCTTCGTACCTGTTTGACCGCTTTATTCAGATGATGGGAGGGAATCAGTAATGCCAAGAAATAAAGATATCAAAAAAGTATTAGTAATCGGTTCGGGACCAATCGTCATCGGACAGGCAGCCGAGTTTGACTACGCAGGAACACAGGCATGCCGTTCCTTAAAGGAAGAAGGCGTGGAGGTATGTCTGGTAAACTCCAACCCTGCCACCATCATGACCGACAAGCAGATTGCAGATCAGGTATACATTGAGCCTCTGACACTTCCGGTTCTTGAAAAAATTATTTTAAAGGAAAAACCGGACAGCATCCTTCCGACACTCGGTGGACAGGCTGGATTAAATCTTGGTATGGAACTGGCAGAGTCCGGTTTTCTGGAAGAGCACGGAGTAAAACTGATCGGTACAACCGCAGAGAC
>DLQV01000244.1 GCA_002474415.1 Lachnospiraceae bacterium UBA7598 | reverse complement strand
ATCAAGTTTTTTTGGATCACAGATGACCATCAGATCCGGTTGGACGATCGTCAGCGGTGAATCGTTCAGTTTTACGTCAAAAGGGGCACAAAAGATACGGCATGAGCCCTGATGTTTTTTGATGTAATTATTGATTACAGTTGATAATTCCATAGAAATGGTTTGATGTTCCTGTGAAGGGCTGGCCATATTATAGGGAATTCCATCAAATACTTCTGTGTGGGTATCTTCCGGAAGCTGTTCATATTGTTCCAAAGAAATCAATTCTATTTGTGATAATGCTGACATGGTACTCCTCCTTTTGGTTTTTATTTTATTATGATACCACGAAGCCTTTTTTTTTACAATAAAAGCAGTTGCACAGACATATTGAGAAAAAATACCTTTTAAGGGACTGAAAAATTGACAAATACCCTATGGGGGTATATTATAAATTATAATATAAATTGACGAAACAAAAGGAGAGAAGTAAAATGATAAAAACAACATTAAAAATTGACGGTATGATGTGCGGCATGTGCGAATCTCATATGAATGAACTGATCCGCAAAAATTTTAAAGTGAAAAAAGTAAGCTCTTCCGCGCGTGATGGGGAGACAGTGATCATCAGCGAAGATCCGATTGATATTCCATGGGCAAAGAAAGCCATTCATGAGATTGGATATGAGCTGACAGGAAGTTCCAGTGAACCATACGAAAAGAAAGGGCTGTTTCACTTCGGGAAAAAATAAGGAGGTTTTTTACCAATGAAAAAGCAAAGCAAATTTTTTGAAGAATTCAAGAAGTTTATTCTGCGTGGAAATGTGATGGATATGGCAGTCGGTGTTATTGTCGGCGGCGCATTTACATCTATTGTGACATCCCTGAATGCAGATATCCTGACGCCAATTTTAGGACTTTTCGGGGGAACAGATTTTTCGTATCTGACCGTTACACTTGGGGCAGGAAAAAATGCACCGGTTTTGCATTATGGCAATTTTATCACAGCCGTGATTAATTTCCTGATCACAGCACTGGTAATTTTTATTTTGCTTAAAGTGATTAACCGGATTACAGAAAAGCTGAGCGCGCTAGCAGGTATGGAGGAAGAAAAGCCGGAACCGACAACAAAGAAATGCCCATTCTGCTATTCGGAAATTGATATCAAGGCAACCAGATGCCCACACTGTACATCTGTGCTGGAAGAGCAGGGACGTGAGCGTGAATAGAAAAGAGGAAAATTACATGGACGAAAATACAAAAAAACGCTTAGACCAGCAATTTGCTTTTATTCGAGAAATCGACAAAGAAAAATTTATCGGAAGACAGACCTATTTGTCGGATGGCAAGAGAAAGGAAAACGATGCAGAGCATGCCTGGCATATGGCGATCATGACCATGTTGCTCAGTGAGTATGCCAATGAGCCGATCGATGTGCTTCATACAATCGGCATGCTTCTGATCCATGATCTGGTGGAAATTGATGCCGGAGATACTTATGCCTATGATGAGGAAGGAAAAAAGACACAGGCTGACCGGGAGAAAAAAGCGGCAAACCGGATCTATGGATTGCTTCCGGAAGAACAGGGAAAGATGCTGTATGATCTGTGGCTTGAATTTGAGGCTCAGGAGACGCCAGAAGCAAAGTTTGCGCGTGTGATGGACAATCTACAGCCTATGATGTTAAACGCTGCTACAGACGGGAAAGCGTGGGTAGAACACGGTGTGCATCTGGCACAGATCATGAAGCGCAATGAGCATACAGCAGAATACTCTGAAATTTTAATGGAATATGCAAGGAAAATGTTTATACAGCCGAATCTTGACAACGGGCATATCATGGAAGATGAAAAGAAATAGTCCGGGGCTGTAATGCAGAACAAAAGCGTGTGAAAATCAGAAAATTTTCACACGCTTTTTGTCTACGTATTTTTATGAGATTGTCATGAAATACTTACGCATTTTTTTCGTCGTTGTACTTCTTTACATAATTCTTGATACGATCGTATGGATTTAACAGATCGCTGATAGAGGAATCATGATTTAAAGTATCAATGATATATGCAATATATTTACTCATATCGCAGCTGATGTAGTACTCGCGGGAGAGAAGTTCCGGAGTCTGGTAAATCAGGTTTGTAGTTACTACACGGTAAATCAGTCCTTCTTCATATGCCTTATCGAAGGAAGCAAGTCCGTTTGTGAATAATCCGAACGTAGAAACAACGAAAATACGGTTTGCTTTGCGTTTCTTTAATTCACGTGCAGTGTCAATCATACTTTCACCGGAGGAAATCATGTCATCGATGATCAGTACGTCTTTGCCTTCTACGTTAGAACCTAAGAATTCATGGGCAACGATTGGATTACGTCCATCTACGACACGACTGAAGTCACGTCTCTTGTAGAACATACCCATATCAATACCCAGTACGTTTGCAAGGTAGATCGCACGGTTGGTAGCACCTTCATCCGGGCTGATAATCATCAGATGCTCGGCATCAATGGTCAGATCTTTTACGTTCTTTAAGATACCCTTGATGAACTGATAGGAAGGCATTACATTCTCGAAGCCGTTCAGAGGGATCGCGTTCATGACACGAGGATCGTGAGCATCAAATGTGATGATGTTGTCGATTCCCATATTGTAAAGTTCCTGTAATGCTAATGGACAGTCAAGGGATTCACGTGCAGTTCTTCTGTGCTGACGGCTTTCGTACAGGAATGGAAGAATGACGGTGATACGGCGGGCTTTTCCGCCAACTGCAGCGATAACACGTTTTAAATCTGCAAAGTGGTCATCTGGTGACATATGATTGGTATGTCCACAGAGTGAATAGGTCATGCTGTAGTTTGTAACATCTACCATGATATAGAGGTCATAGCCCCGGACAGACTGGTTGATAACACATTTCGCTTCTCCGGAACCAAATCGTGGAATATGAGGCTCAATGATGTAGCTCTCTTTGTGATATTCCTTGAAAGCAATATCGTTGTGATGCTCGTGTTCGCGGTGCTCTCTCCAGGTGGACAGATAGCTGTCTACTTTCTTTCCTAATTCCATACAGCTTGCAGTCGGAATCAGTCCGAGGGTACCGGTTGGCATGGTTTCCAAAATTCTTTCGTCGTTTGGCATGATTTTCCTCCAGGTTAAAATAAATTGATAAACATATATGCATATAATAGACCCATATCTATGGGGTATTATCTGGAAATAATACGTGTGCGTTTCTGTTTGCGGATATCTTCTTCCGTGAACAGATTGATAAACGTATAGGAATCTAAAATACGTGAAAATGTTCGCTCGGAATAAGATTCTTTGATCCTCTCCACACTCAGGTTAGTAGAAATAATGGTGGATTTCTGGCGGATCAACCGTTCATTTACGCACAAAAACAACTGGGAAGAGGTAAAGGAATTAATCAGTTCGGTTCCCAGATCGTCGATGACTAACAAATCGCAGTCGAAAATATTCTGGTGTGCCGCAATTGCATCAGTATCTTTTTCAAACACACCTTTGCTTAATATATCAAATAATTGAAATGCTGTAAAGTAAATTACGGAATATCCATTGTCGAGAAGTTCTTTGGCAACACAGTTGGTTAGGAAGGTTTTCCCGACACCTGTTTTTCCGTAAAACAGCAGGTTTTTTGGTTTGTGATCAAAATCGTCAATAAAATAATGACATTCGCGAACGGCTTTCTGTGCTGTTTCATAGGAAGAAAGTCCTGTCAGTGGATTTTTTTCTTCTTTTGAATAAAAGTCGTAATGGAAATTGTCAAAGTTTTCAACACGGAGTATCTGGCGAATGTTGGACTGGGCATAGACGGTATTGATAATAGCCTGTTTGAAACAATGGCATTTTTTACCGTCGATATATCCGGTATCCTTGCAGTCCGGACAGGTATAAACCGGATCCAGATAGTCTGCCGGATAGCCGTTTGCAATGAGGAGCTGCTGCCGTTCCGAAGACAAAGCATTTAATTCCTGCTTTAAAACCGTCAGTGCATTTGCGTCTCCATCAAGATGCAGACGTGCCTGACGGACAGAAGCGGATGCCACAGAGGCATCAATTTCTTTCAGACGGGGAAGTTTTTTTAACACTTCCTCGCGCCGTGTTTCGAGAACATGGCGGTTGTGCAGTTGGCGCTCATCATATTCATGCATGATCTCATCATACTGTGAGTTGGAAAGCGGCATGGGATTCTCCTTTTGGTATTGCTCAATAAACGATATAATATGTGATTATGAACGAATTGGAGAGTTTAAAAGCATAGCTTCGAGACTCTTGTAATCATTATCACGGGATTCAAAATTGTTGAAATTATTTTTCTTTGGAGAAGCAGCGGCACTTGCCTTGGCAGCTTTCTCTTTTTTCTTTTGCTGATGGGTGGCATCCAGACGCTTGACGTCTTCTAAGGAGTGAACTTTGTCATTGTACCAGCTGGTCAGGATAGAATCAGCATAGCTGAAACTTGACTGTCCGGTGCTTGAAATCGTACGGGCACATGCTTCCTGGATCAACGAGAGATCAAAAGCATATTCTTTGGTCCATTTGCGGATCATGGCAGTTTCGGAATCAATCAGGTTACGTCCGGTGATGCCAAAAGCTTTCATGACTGCATAATATGCTTTGCTGCGGACGGCGGCTTCACTTTTGGCCTGTTCCACAGAAGTGATATTTTTTTCGTGCCATGCCAGTGCTACTTTATTCAGGTAACGAAGGTTGGTATGTCCTTTGCTGACGCAGTATTCTACCAGGTATACAATCAGTTCGGCAGAAAAATGAAGTTCTTCATGCCAGAATAAGATTGTGTTGATATCATTTTCACTGAATGGATGCCGGATATAAGTTTCTACTACAAAGAGCATTTCCTGAATATCCGGATTTTTCTGAAATTCTGCGACTTCATCCAGCGTATAATGGCGGATCTGCGGTTCTTTAGGCAGATCTGCAGGCTTAGATGCAGAAACAGTTTCTACTGCAGAGACTGCTGGAGATTCTTCCAAAGGAACAGCAGCGGCAGCAGGAGTGGAAGAGGATTCCTCTGTGATGGTCGGATCTTCCGGAAACGGAAGAAGACTGATTCCACACAGTTTTCCATCTGCCGTCTCCTCCAAAGAGAGAAGACCTGCTTTCTGCCAGTAGCGCAGTGCACGCTGAATGTCCATTTCTGTATTGTTAAATTTGTCAGCAATTTCAGAAATTGTACAATTTGATGCATGAGAATGGATGCATCGTAATAAATATAAATATACCTTAACAAATTCCCCGTTTGCTGACGGCATAAAGCGGTCAATAAACTGATTGGGAACGATTGTGTCCGTGGCTGGACAATCATTGTGCAGCTGAATGTTTATCATATGTCATAGAACCTTTCTTATTATGCATTTGTGATTATAGCACAATCATTTTCCAAATGGAAGAAGAAAAACACCCGTAAATCCTTGGAAATCAAGGGGATATTGATTGTGAACAACATTGTGGATAACGTGGATAAGTCCATCAAAACGTACAAATTCAAAACGGAAAGGAGTGGATAAATATAGACAAAAAATCCACACAGAACGAAGAAGGAATCAACGTTTCTGTGTGGATAATGTGGATAAGTTATTTTCCAAGGAGAGATTCGCCGATTTCTACGACATTTCCGGCTCCCATGGTTATCAACAGATCTCCGTTCATACAATTTTTTAATAAAAACTTTTCAATCTCTTCAAAAGAAGGAAAATAATATGCATCTTTTCCTTTTGCTACCAGACGATCGAGAATATCTTTGGAACTTACGCCGAAGGTGTTCTGTTCGCGGGCGGCAAAGATGTCTGCAAGGACAATGACATCTGCCATGGAAAGAACATCAGCAAAATCATCCAGAAAAGCTTTGGTACGGGAATATGTGTGTGGCTGGAATACCAGCACCAGACGCTTATGTGGATATTTCTGTGCAGCAGTCAGTGTCGCACGGATTTCTGTCGGGTGATGTGCATAATCATCAATGATGGTAACACCGTCTACGGTTCCTTTGTACTGGAAACGACGGTTTGCGCCATGAAAAGCATCCAGACCTTTGATGATGGCATCTGTATCAATACCCATGGTGCAGGCAAGCGCGATGGCTGCCATAGCATTTCCGGCATTGTGACGTCCGGGAACGGCGAGCTTGATTTCACAGATCTTCTCTCCTTTGTGCATGGCGGTGAAACTA